>NZ_QJRK01000048.1:0-55813 GCF_003205245.1 Pseudomonas sp. MB-090624
CGAAGAAAATATGGGATCGACTCGGGCTGGTCTCGATACTGGATACGATCAACCGGCTTAGCCGCATAACTTGAACCGCCGTGTACGGAACCGTACGCACGGTGGTGTGAGAGGACGGCGGGTGTGACCCGCCTCCTACTCGATTGGCGCCAGCTGCTGCAGCCCACGCGAACCACCGCTGGCCCCGTCAAGCAGTCTGCTACCGCAGCTGGCCCAACCAAGCTGTAGCCATCACAGACAAAACCCTGCAATCCGAGTAAAGTGCCGCCCCCGCCGTTTTCTGCAAGAGGATCCCTACCATGACACACCCATTGGACATCGCCGTCGTCGGCGCCACCGGCAGCGTCGGTGAAGCCTTGGTACAGATCCTCGCAGAACTGGATTTCCCCGTGGCAACCCTGCACCTGCTGGCCAGCATGGAGTCGGCCGGCAGCAGCGTGATGTTCGCCGGCAAGAAACTGAAGGTTCGCGAAGTCGACAGCTTCGACTTCGGCCAGGTCAAGCTGGCGTTCTTCGCCACTGGCGCTGCGGTCAGCCGCAGCTTTGCCGGCAAGGCGCTGCAAGCCGGTTGCACGGTGATCGACCTCTCCGGTGGCCTGGACGACGCCCTGGCGCTGGTGCCCGAAGCCAACGCCGAGCGCATCGCCAGCCTGGCGCTGCCCGCGCGAATTGTCAGCCCGTGCTCGGCCGCTGTCGCCTTGGCCGTCGCCCTGGCGCCGCTCAAGGGCCTGCTGGAAATCGAGCGTATCCAGGTGATGGCCGCACTGGCCGTTTCGGCACAAGGCCGCGAGGGCGTCAGCGAACTGGCCAGGCAAACTGCCGAACTGCTCAATGCCCGGCCGCTGGAGCCACGCTTCTTCGACCGCCAGGTAGCGTTCAACCTGTTGGCCCAGGTCGGTGCCGCCGACGATCAGGGCCATACTGCGCTGGAGCGCCGCCTGGTCACTGAGCTGCGTGTGCTGCTGGGCCTGCCTGAGCTGAAGATTTCCGTGAGCTGCATTCAAGTACCGGTGTTTTTCGGCGATAGCTTCAGTGTGGCCGTGCAAAGCCGTCACCCGGTCGATCTGGCGGCGGTCAACCAGGCCCTGGAGGCTGCCGACAGTATCGAACGGGTGGAAAATGATGACTATCCAACCCCGGTTGGTGACGCAGTCGGGCAAGACGTGGTCTATGTTGGTCGTGTACGGCACGGTATTGATGAACAGCAGCAGCTCAACCTCTGGCTGACCACCGACAACGTGCGCAAAGGTGCCGCGCTCAACGCTGTGCAAGTGGCGCAATTGTTGATTAAACACAGGCTGTAAAAGATACTGGCGAGCACTTTTGTCCTGCTCCGCATGCAGGTTTCGGGACGATTCATACAAGGGAAGAGGTCATGCTTCGAATTCGCAAACTGGTTCTGGCCATGGCTGCAGCTTCAGCGCTGTCGTCTGGCATGGCGAATGCGCTGGGCCTGGGGGAGCTGACCCTGAAGTCGGCACAGAATCAGCCGCTGGACGCCGAGATCGAATTGCTCGATGTGCGCGACCTCAAGGCCGCCGAAGTGGCACCCAGCCTGGCGCCTGCGCAAGAGTTCAGCAAGGCCGGGGTGCCATTCGCGGCCTACCTCGAAGACCTCACCTTCACGCCGGTCATCAACCCCAACGGCAAAAGCGTGCTGCGGGTGACCTCCAGCCAGCCGCTGCCTGGGCCCGTGGTCAAGTTCCTGGTCCAGGTGATGTGGCCGCAGGGCCGCCTGCTGCGTGACTACAGCGTGTTGCTCGACCAGGCCCAGGCCCAGGGCGACAAACCGGCTGCTGGCAATCTCAACCCGGCCAGTACCGCTGCCAGCAGCTACACCACCCAGCGTCGCGACACGTTGTGGCAAATTGCCGCTCGCAACACCCAGGGCGGTTCGATCCAGCAGACCATGATCGCCATCCAGGCCCTGAACCCGGATGCCTTCATCGGCAATAACATCAACCAGCTGAAGGTTGGCCAGGTGCTGCGCCTGCCCGACCAGCAGCAGGTTCAGAGCATCGCCCAGGCCGAGGCCAACCGTGAGGTGGCCGAGCAGTACGCGGCCTGGCGTGAGGGCCGTCGGTTGGGCCCGCGGGCCCGTCAGCTGGACGCCACTCGCCGTGGTGCCGCCGACGCCGCCCCGGCGCGTGTTGCCCAAGGCGACAACCTGCGCCTGGTCAGCCCGGGCAACCAGGCGGGGGCCGACCAGGCCAAAGCGCTAAGCGACAAGCTGGCGGTGGCGCAGGAAAGTCTCGATACCAGCCGCCGCGATAACGATGAACTCAAGAGCCGCATGAGTGACCTGCAGAGCCAGCTGGACAAGCTGCAGCGTCTGATCGACCTGAAAAACGACCAGTTGGCGCGTCTTCAGGCGCAGGGTGCCGCCACGCCGTCCCCGGCAGGCGTCGCCCCGGCGCCCGCGCCGCAAGCCGCGTCAGCGCCTGCGGCAGGTGCCGAGGCGAGCGGCGAGCCAGCCCCCACCCAGGCTGCACCTGCCAGCAAGCCGGCGGCAGAGCCTGCCCCGGCGCCGGCCAGCCAGGCGAACGGCGCGCTCGAGCAGATTCTCGGTAACCCTTGGCTGCTGTGGCTGATCGCCGGGTCTGCCATTCTTGTCCTGGCACTGCTGTTGTGGCTGCTGGCGCGCAAGCGCAAGGCTCAACAAGAGGCGGAAAAGCACCTGCGCATGGCGCGGGCGCTGGAAGAAGAGCAGGGCACCGGTTTCGACACCGACACCGAAAGCTTCGACGGCGTCGAAGTAGCCGAGCCGAGCGTCACCTTGTCGCCTGCAGTGGTCGCCGCATCGGCCGCCGCTGCCGTGGCTGCGGAAAAAGTGGCCGAACCGGCTGCCGCAGAGCCACCGGCAGACCCTCACGCCGCGCTGCTGGCGGAGGTCGACCAGTGCCTGGCCGAGGGGCGCCTGAACCGTGCCGCCGATCTGCTGGAGCCTGCCGTGGCCGCTGCCCCGGCCCGTGATGACCTGCGCCTGAAGCTGATGGACGTGTATGCCCGCCAGGGCGATCAGACGGCCTTCGCCGAACAGGAGCGCCAGTTGCAAGCCGGCGAGCACAATGGCGCCGCTGTGGCCGAGTTGAAAGAACGCTACCCAGCCATGCTGGGCCTGGCAGCTGCCGGCCTGGGCGCGGCAGCTTTGGCTGCCGAAATGGACGAGCAGTACGTGCAGGAGTTGTTGCACGACGACGCCGCGGCGCCGGTCGTTGCCGATGGGGTGCCTGAGCAGGTGCCAGAGCTCGAACCGCAGGCAGTGGCTGAGCCGGAGGTTGGCGCTGAACCTGATGCCGGGCTGGACCCTCTCGATGAAGTGCCTATCCTGGACGTCGCCGGCCTGGAGGATCAGGGGCTGGGCGAGCCGGACCTGGACCATGCCTTTGACCTTGGCCTTGGGGAAGACCTGCCCGAGGACGATCCGCTGGCCGCGGCGATGCTCGACGAGCCCGCGGCGCAGGCGCCAGTGCCTGATGAGCTGGTGATCGCCGAGCCGGTGCTGGACGAGCCGGTGCAGCCAGGTGCGCCGCCAGAAGAACAGCCGTTCGCCCTGGATGAGGACCTGCAAGCCGACGCCGATGCGGATTTCGAAGCCATGCTGGCCCAGGCCGAGCCGCAACCTGCGGTCGACCTGTCGGATTTCGACCTCGATGTCACCGAACCCGTCACCCCCGCTGCTGCGCCAGCAGCCGACACCGCCGCGGGCGATGTGGCTGCCGAGCTGGCGGCCTTCGACAGCGTGCCAGAGTTCGATCCGGTCTCCGAGTTCGATCTGCCCTCGGACTTCGACTTGTCACTGTCGCTGGAAGACGACTCGCCGGCAGACAAAAGCTTTGCCTCGGAACTCGATGACGTGAACGCCGAGCTGGACAAGCTGTCGCAGAGCCTGGAGGCGCCCTCGCTGGAACCACACTTCACCAGCGAAGATGCAGCCGCGCAGCCAGAGCCCGAGCCGCTGGACGATCTCGACTTCGACTTCTTCTCCGGCAGTGATGAAGTGGCCACCAAGCTGGACCTGGCTCGCGCCTATATCGACATGGGCGACAGCCAGGGCGCACGCGATATCCTCGACGAAGTGGTCAAGGACGGCGACGACACTCAGCGCCAGGAAGCCAAGGACATGCTGTCCCGGTTGGTCTGACGCCAGCGAGGCGGCCATCGGTTACAGTGGACAAGCAACGGCAGCCCTACGCGGCTGCCGTTGTCGTTATAATCCCCGCCATTTCGTACACCCCACAGGTTTCATGCTCTTGGACATCATCGACACCGCCGCCACCGAATCTGCGGCCGAAGGCTACTCCCGCATCGCCCTGGGCGTGGAATACAAGGGCGCACGCTACCGCGGCTGGCAGCGCCAGGCCAGCGGCGTGCCCAGTGTCCAGCAGGCCTTGGAGCAAGCGCTGTCCAAGGTCGCCAACGAGCCGATCGCCGTGGTTTGCGCCGGCCGCACCGATGCCGGTGTTCATGGCTGTGGGCAGGTTGTGCATTTCGACACCCGTGCCGTGCGCGACGAACGTGCCTGGACCATGGGCACCAACTTCAACCTGCCGCACGACATCAGTGTGGTCTGGTCGCAGCCGATGCCGGCTGATTTCCATGCCCGCTTCAAGGCATGCGCCCGGCGCTACCGCTATGTCATCTACAACGACCCGATCCGCCCGGCGCACCTGGCCGAGGAGGTGACCTGGAACCACCGCCCGCTCGACGTCGAGCGTATGGCCCAGGCCGCACAGTCGCTGCTCGGCACCCACGATTTCAGCGCCTTCCGCGCCAGCCAGTGCCAGGCCAAGTCGCCGATCAAGCATATCTACCACCTGCGGGTTACCCGCCATGGCCAGATGATCGTGCTGGACGTGCGCGCCACCGCCTTCCTGCACCACATGGTGCGCAACATTGCCGGCGTGTTGATGGCCATCGGTAGCGGCGAACGCCCGGTGAGCTGGGCGCGTGAGGTGCTGGAAGGGCGTGACCGCCGCGAAGGCGGGGTAACCGCCCATCCCTATGGGCTGTACCTGGTGCAGGTGGAGTACCCCGACACGTTCACCCTGCCCAGGCGTTACATTGGCCCACACTTTTTAAGCGGTTATGAAGGGTTGGCGGACTGACGGGCGAAAAGCCATTTGCTAACATCCGGCCTTTGACCGTTATCATCAGGGTTCGCGTTTCATGAGCTATGTTCGCAGCAAGATCTGCGGGATTACCCGCATCGAAGACGCGTTGGCTGCTGTCGAGGCCGGGGCCGATGCCATCGGTTTCGTCTTTTATGCCAAAAGCCCACGCGCAGTGGACGTGCGCCAGGCGCGGGCAATCATTGCTGAACTGCCGCCGTTCGTGACCACGGTAGGGCTGTTCGTCAATGCCTCGCGGTGCGAATTGAACGAGATCCTCGAAGTGGTTCCACTGGACCTGCTACAGTTCCACGGCGATGAAGCCCCGGGGGACTGCGAGGGCTACCACCGCCCCTGGATCAAAGCCCTGCGGGTGCGCCCGGGCGATGACCTCGAGGCAGCCTGCCAGCGCTATGCCGGCGCTCGCGGCATTCTGCTCGATACCTATGTGGCGGGTGTGCCTGGGGGAACCGGCGAGGCGTTCGACTGGTCCCTGGTACCGGCGCGGCTGAGCAAACCGATCATTCTTGCCGGTGGGCTTTCGGCGGCCAACGTCGGCCAGGCCATCGCCCAGGTACGGCCCTATGCGGTGGATGTCAGCGGTGGGGTCGAGCAGGCCAAGGGCATCAAGGACGCCGCGAAGATCAAAGCCTTCATGCAGGCGGTGAGGCAGGCGTGATGGCAGATGTGACGGCTGGCTGCGCGCCATCGTCCATAGCATTCGCAGCCCTGCCGGGCAGCCGCACCCATGGTGGCGGCAACACAACGCATTAGCGGTGGAGTGGCGCGCTGGAAGCCCCGGCGGCCGGTCCATCATCGTTTCGTAACAGATTTTGAGCTCAAGGGCAGGGCAGGCCGACGATAACGGCCCCGCCTGCCAATACTGGAGAAAAAAAGCATGAGCAACTGGTTAGTCGACAAACTGATCCCTTCGATCATGCGTTCCGAGGTGAAAAAGAGCTCGGTGCCTGAAGGCCTGTGGCACAAGTGCCCGTCCTGCGAGGCCGTGCTGTATCGCCCGGAGCTGGAAAAAACCCTCGATGTCTGCCCCAAGTGCAACCATCACATGCGCATCGGCGCACGCGCGCGCATCGACATCTTCCTCGACGCCGAAGGCCGTGCCGAACTGGGCGCCGACCTCGAGCCGGTCGACCGCCTGAAATTCCGCGATAGCAAGAAGTACAAGGATCGCCTGACCGGCGCGCAGAAGCAGACTGGCGAAAAAGACGCGCTGATCTCCATGAGCGGTACCCTGATGGGCATGCCGATCGTGGTCAGTGCCTTCGAGTTCTCGTTCATGGGCGGTTCCATGGGCGCCATCGTCGGTGAGCGCTTCGTCCGCGCTGCCAACTACGCCCTGGAGCACCGTTGCCCAATGGTCTGCTTCTCCGCTTCCGGCGGTGCGCGCATGCAAGAGGCGCTGATCTCGCTGATGCAGATGGCCAAGACCTCGGCGGTGCTGGCGCGCCTGCGCGAAGAAGGCATTCCGTTCATCTCGGTGCTGACCGACCCGGTCTACGGCGGTGTGTCCGCCAGCCTGGCCATGCTCGGCGACGTCATCGTCGGCGAACCGAAGGCGCTGATCGGCTTCGCCGGCCCGCGCGTGATCGAACAGACCGTACGCGAAAAGCTGCCGGAAGGCTTCCAGCGTAGCGAGTTCCTGCTGGAGCACGGCGCCATCGACCTGATCATCTCCCGTGGCGAACTGCGCCCGCGCCTGGCTCGCCTGCTGGCGCAGATGACTGGCCAGGAAACCCCCGAGCAAGCGCGTGAGGCGGCTGCCGTCGCGTGATGAAACAACGATCCCTGGGCGAATGGCTCGCCTACCTCGAGCAGTTGCACCCCTCGGCCATCGACATGGGCCTGGAGCGGTCGCAGCAGGTGCTTGCCCGGCTGGCGCTGGGTAAGCTGGCGCCCCGCGTGGTGACCGTGACCGGCACCAACGGCAAGGGTTCGACCTGCGCCTTCGTGGCCTCGTTGCTGCGCGCCCAGGGGCTCAAGGTCGGCGTGTACAGCTCGCCGCACCTGTTGCGCTACAACGAGCGGGTGCTGATCGATGGCCTGGAGGCCAGCGATGAGCGCCTGTGCGAAGCCTTCGCCGCCGTGGAGGCGGCGCGGGGCGATATTTCCCTGACCTACTTCGAGATGGGCACGCTGGCTGCGTTCTGGTTGTTCCGCCAGTCGCAGCTCGATGCCGTGGTGCTGGAAGTGGGTCTTGGCGGGCGCCTGGACACCGTGAACGTGGTGGACGCCGACCTGGCCGTGGTGACCAGTATCGGCGTTGACCATGTCGATTACCTGGGCGACACCCGCGAGCAGGTGGCCTTTGAAAAGGCCGGTATCTTCCGCCCGGGCAAACCGGCCCTGTGCGGCGATCTCGACCCGCCACAACCGCTGCTGGACAAAGCCGCCGAACTGGCAGCGCCATTGTTCCTGCGCGGCCGTGACTTTGACCTGGCAAGCGCCGAAAACGGCTGGAACTGGCGTGGCACTGCAGCCGATGGCGCGCCCGTTGAGCTGAACGGCCTGCCGCTGCTCGACCTGCCGATGGAAAACGCCGCGCTGGCCCTGCAGGCGTACCTGTTGATGGGCCTGCCGTGGGATGCCGCGCAGGTGCGCCAGGCGTTGCTGGATACCCGGATTACCGGGCGTCTAGACCGTCGCCAGCTGGTCTGGCAGGGCCGGCCGGTGGAGCTGCTGCTGGATGTCGGGCACAACCCGCATGCGGCGCAGTACCTGGCCCGGCGCCTGGCGAGCCGGCCGCTGAAGGGGCGCCGGCTGGCGGTATTCGGCCTGCTCGCCGACAAGGACCTGGCAGGCGTGGTCGCGCCGCTGCACGGGCTGATCGATGACTGGGCCGTGGCCCCGCTGGACACCCCGCGCAGCCGGCCGGCTGCCGAGTTGGCCGACGCCTTGACGAACCTTGGCGCGGCGGTGAAGTCTTATGCCGGAGTCGACGCGGCCCTCGAAGGGCAATGCGCGCAGGCAACGGCAGATGACCAGATCGTGCTGTTCGGTTCGTTTTTCTGTGTCGCCCAGGCCCTGGCGTGGCTGGAGCGGCATGCCCAGGAGGGTTGAGTAGATGGCAGTGCTGGATAAAGGGATGAAACAGCGCATGGTCGGTGCGCTGGTGCTGGTGGCACTGGCGGTGATCTTCCTGCCGATGCTGTTCACCCGCGAGGACGAGATGCGCCAGGTGCGCGTCGAAGCCCCGCAGGCACCTGCCATGCCCAGCCTGCCGGAAGTGAAGGTAGACCCGGTGACTGTGCCGCAGCCGCAGGAAGTTCCTGAAGCACCGCAGTCGGCGCCGGTGGTGGTCGACGAGTCGACTGCCCCTGCCAGCACGCCCAGCCAGCCGATCACGGCCTCGCCGCAGACCCAGGCACAGGCCCAGCCGGCCAAGCCGCAGGCCGCCGCACCGGCGGCCAAGGTCGAAACCAAACCTGCAGCGACGCCGGCCCAGGCTGCGCCATCGAAGATCGACGTCAACGGGCTGCCGGTCAGCTGGTCGATCCAGCTAGCCAGCCTGTCCAACCGCGCCGGTGCCGAGAAGCTGCAGCAAACCTTGCGTAGCCAGGGTTACAACGCCTATATCCGTTCGGCCGGCGGCATGAACCGGGTGTATGTGGGGCCATTGATCGAGCGCGCCGAGGCCGAGCGCGTACGCGATGCGGTCAACCGCCAGAACAGCCTGAAGGGCTTTGTGGTGCGCTTCCAGCCTGAGCGCGGCTGATATCGCCGGGGCGGCTTTGCCGCCCATCGCCGGCAAGCCACACACACAGAGATCGCATCAGGGCTGGCAGGCGTTTGTCTGAAGATATGCAGCGCCTGTGAGATCGAGCGCCGCCCGCGCGGCGCAATCGCGAGCTGCGCTCGCTCCTACGTTTGTTTCGGGCCAGTAACGCCTGTGACAGGCGCGTGCGGCCGCCTTGTTTGTACGGCGCGATATTGAGGCATGCACCAAGGCGTTCGCGCGCAAATCCCACAGGAATAATTGGCCCGAAACAAACGTAGGAGCGAGCGCAGCTCGCGATTGCGCCGCGCGGGCGGCGCTCGCTCTCACAGGGGCTGCCATACCTTGTGGCAAACACTTGTCAGCCCTGATGCAATCCCTGTGGGAGCTGGCTTGCCGGCGATGAAGCAAACACCCATCCATCTGACATAGGGGCTGCACATAGCGTGAGGTTTATGCAGTCCCTGTGTGTGGCTTGCCGGCGATGAAGCAAACACCAATCCACCTGACATTCCGCTTACCCAAGCCCCCACCGCTCTGGTAAAATGCGCCGCCTCAAACGTCTGCAGGCAGCACCGTGGCATTTACCCTGGTTGATTGGGCGATCATCGCGATCATCGCCGTCTCCACACTGATCAGTCTCAAGCGCGGCTTCGTCAAGGAAGCCTTGTCCTTGCTCATCTGGATCATTGCCGGTGCGGTTGCCTGGATGTTCGGCGGTTCGCTCTCGGTGTATCTTGAAAGCTACATCCAGACGCCATCGATGCGCGTCATCGCCGGCTGCGCCATTCTTTTCGTCGCCACCTTGCTGGTGGGGGCCATGGTCAACTTCCTGGTCGGCGAGCTGATCCGCGTGACCGGGCTGTCCGGCACCGATCGCTTCCTGGGCATGGCCTTCGGCGCCGCGCGCGGGGCCTTGCTGGTAGTGGTGGCCATCGGCCTGATCAGCCTGGGGCCGGTTCAACAGGACACCTGGTGGCAGGAATCGCGCCTGATACCACAATTTCTTCTGGTCGCCGACTGGTCGAAAAACCTGATTCTGGGTTTCGCCGGCCAATGGTCGCCCGGTGGTCTGATCAGCGCTCCGGCTGATCTTCCGTTCAAGGAACAGTTGCTCGGGCCAGCTAAGCCCTGAGCGCTATTCACTCAAGTTTCATCAAAGTAGGGGTTGCGTCGCATGTGTGGCATCGTCGGTATCGTCGGTAAGTCGAACGTCAATCAGGCGCTGTATGACGCGCTTACGGTCCTCCAGCACCGCGGCCAGGACGCTGCCGGTATCGTGACCAGCCATGACGGCCGGTTATTCCTGCGCAAGGATAATGGCCTGGTGCGCGACGTGTTCCAGCAGCGCCACATGCAGCGCCTGGTGGGCAACATCGGCATCGGCCATGTGCGCTACCCGACTGCGGGCAGCTCGACCTCGGCCGAGGCCCAGCCGTTCTACGTCAACTCCCCGTATGGCATCACTCTGGCACATAACGGCAACCTGACCAACGTCGAACAGTTGGCCAAGGAGATTTACGAGTCCGACCTGCGCCACGTCAACACCAACTCCGACTCGGAAGTGCTGCTCAACGTGTTCGCCCACGAGCTGGCGGTGCGCGGCAAACTGCAGCCGACCGAAGAAGACGTGTTCGCTGCCGTTTCCCACGTGCACAGCCGCTGTGTGGGTGGCTACGCCGTGGTGGCAATGATCACCGGCTACGGTATCGTCGGCTTCCGTGACCCACACGGCATTCGCCCGGTGGTATTCGGCCAACGTCACACCGACGAAGGCGTGGAATACATGATTGCCTCCGAAAGCGTCGCCCTGGACGTGCTGGGTTTCACCCTGATCCGCGACCTGGCACCCGGCGAAGCGGTGTACATCACCGAAGAAGGCCAGCTGTTCACCAAGCAGTGCGCCGAAGCGCCGAAGCTGCAGCCATGCATCTTCGAGCATGTCTACCTGGCCCGCCCAGACTCGATCATCGACGGTGTGTCGGTGTACAAGGCGCGCCTGCGCATGGGTGAAAAGCTCGCCGACAAGATCATGCGCGAGCGCCCCGATCACGACATCGACGTGGTCATCCCGATTCCCGACACCAGCCGTACCGCCGCCCTGGAGCTGGCCAACCGCCTGGGTGTCAAGTTCCGCGAAGGCTTCGTCAAGAACCGTTACATCGGCCGTACCTTCATCATGCCTGGCCAGGCGGCGCGCAAGAAGTCGGTGCGCCAGAAGCTCAACGCCATCGAACTGGAATTCCGTGGCAAGAACGTGATGCTGGTGGACGATTCGATCGTGCGCGGTACCACGTGCAAGCAGATCATCCAGATGGCCCGCGAAGCCGGCGCCAAGAATGTCTACTTCTGCTCGGCAGCCCCGGCAGTGCGCTTCCCCAACGTCTACGGCATCGACATGCCGAGCGTGCACGAACTGATCGCCCACAACCGCACCACCGAACAGGTGGGTGAGTTGATTGGCGCCGACTGGCTGGTCTATCAGGACCTGCCGGACCTGATCGACTCGGTCGGCGGCGGCAAGATCAAGATCGAGCACTTCGACTGCGCGGTGTTCAACGGTGAGTATGTCACCGGCGATATCGACGAAGCCTACCTCGACCGCATCGAGCAGGCCCGTAACGACCTGGCCAAGGTCAAGAACCAGGCGGTCAGCGCGATCATCGACCTCTACAACAACTGATTCAGGGAGCGACGGCATGACGGATCAATGGGATGCCGGGCGACTGGACAGCGACCTCGAGGGTGTCGGTTTCGACACCCTGGCGGTGCGCGCTGGCCAAAGCCGTACACCGGAAGGCGAGCACAGCGAAGCGCTGTTCCTGACCTCCAGCTATGTGTTCCGCACGGCGGCCGACGCCGCTGCGCGTTTCGCCGGCGAAACGCCAGGCAACGTCTATTCGCGTTACACCAACCCGTCGGTGCGTGTCTTCGAAGAGCGGCTGGCAGCGATGGAAGGCGCCGAGCAGGCCGTGGGCACCTCCACCGGCATGGCGGCGCTGCTTGCGGTGGTCATGTCGTTGTGCAGTGGCGGTGACCATGTGCTGGTGTCGCAGAGCGTATTTGGCTCGACCATCAGCCTGTTCGAGAAGTACTTCAAGCGCTTCGGCCTGCAGGTGGACTACGTGCCGCTGGCCGACCTCGCGGGCTGGGAAAAGGCCATCAAGGCCAATACCAAGCTGCTGATCGTCGAATCGCCGTCCAACCCGCTGGCCGAACTGGTCGATATCACTGCCCTCAGTGAAATCGCCCATGCCCATGGCGCCATGCTGGTCGTCGACAACTGCTTCAGCACCCCGGCACTGCAGCAACCGTTGAAGCTGGGTGCCGATATCGTGTTCCACTCGGCGACCAAGTTCATCGACGGCCAGGGGCGTTGCATGGGCGGCGCAGTGGCCGGCCGAGCCGAGCAGATGAAAGAGGTGGTGGGCTTCCTGCGTACCGCAGGCCCGACCCTCAGCCCGTTCAATGCCTGGATCTTCACCAAGGGCTTGGAAACCTTGCGGTTGCGCATGCGTGCGCATTGCGAAAGTGCCCAGGCCCTGGCTGAGTGGCTGGAGCAACAGGACGGCGTGGAGAAGGTGCATTACGCCGGCTTGCCAAGCCACCCCCAGCACGCCCTGGCCAAGCGCCAGATGAGTGGCTTTGGTGCAGTGGTCAGCTTCGAGGTCAAGGGCGGCAAAGAGGGCGCCTGGCGCTTCATCGACGCCACTCGGGTGATTTCCATCACCACCAACCTGGGCGACAGCAAAACCACCATCGCCCACCCGGCCACCACGTCCCACGGGCGCCTGTCGCCTCAGGAGCGTGAGGCTGCAGGTATTCGCGACAGCCTGATCCGCGTTGCCGTGGGCCTGGAAGACGTGGCAGACCTGCAGGCCGACCTGGCGCGCGGGTTGGCCGCACTGTGATGCAGATTGGCGGCAGCACCCCGGGCCACAACGGCCGGGTAGCCCTGGTGACCGGTGCCGCGCGCGGCATCGGCCTGGGCATTGCCGCCTGGTTGATCTGCGAGGGTTGGCAGGTGGTGCTCAGCGACCTTGACCGGCAGCGGGGCGCCAAGGTGGCCAAGGCTCTGGGTGACAATGCCTGGTTCATCACCATGGACGTTGCCGACGAGGCCCAGGTCAGTGCCGGGGTGTCCGAGGTGCTCGGGCAATTTGGCCGGCTGGATGCGCTGGTGTGCAATGCAGCGATCGCCAACCCGCACAACCAGACCTTGGAAAGCCTGAGCCTGGCGCAGTGGAACCGGGTGCTGGCGGTGAACCTCAATGGCCCGATGCTGCTGGCCAAGCATTGTGCGCCGTACCTGCGTGCGCACAACGGGGCGATCGTCAACCTCACCTCCACCCGGGCGCGGCAGTCCGAGCCTGATACCGAGGCCTACGCGGCGAGCAAGGGCGGCCTGGTGGCCTTGACCCATGCGCTGGCGATAAGTTTGGGCCCGGAGATCCGCGTCAACGCGGTGAGCCCTGGCTGGATCGATGCCCGTGACCCGGCGCAGCGCCGTGCCGAGCCGTTGAGCGAAGCCGACCACGCCCAGCACCCGACGGGCAGGGTAGGGACCGTGGAGGATGTGGCTGCCATGGTTGCCTGGTTGCTGTCATGGCAGGCGGCGTTCGTCACTGGCCAGGAGTTCGTGGTCGATGGCGGCATGACCCGCAAGATGATCTACACCTGAGCTTCAAGCTTCAAGCTTCAAGCTTCAAGCTTCAAGCTGCAAGCTGCAAGAGGGGACCGCAAGGTTCCTTCGTCATTTGTAGGGTTCAGAAATTCATCAAGCGACCCCATGCTTCTTCTTGCCACTTGCCACTTGCCACTTGCCACTTGCCACTTGCCACTTGCCACTTGCCACTTGCCACTTGCCACTTGCCACTTGCCACTTCTTCAAAAAAAATCCAACGGGGCTATTGACTTAGCTTCGCCACCTGCGTAAATTTCGCGGCCTCGGCGAAGCAAACGCAACAAGTAACATCGCGAGGGTGATTAGCTCAGCCGGGAGAGCATCTGCCTTACAAGCAGAGGGTCGGCGGTTCGATCCCGTCATCACCCACCACTTCCTGAGATGTTCCTGCCGCTTCAGGTTTCGCAAGAAGCCCAGAGCCAGAGAGGAACGCACTGCGCAGCGGTAGTTCAGTCGGTTAGAATACCGGCCTGTCACGCCGGGGGTCGCGGGTTCGAGTCCCGTCCGCTGCGCCATTTTTCAGTAACAGATGGGTGCCTGGCACCGGTCTGAAGCCACAAGGCCAACGCCTTGGGCTGATCCCAGTTTCAATCGGGCGCAAGCCTGAACGATACGCAGCGGTAGTTCAGTCGGTTAGAATACCGGCCTGTCACGCCGGGGGTCGCGGGTTCGAGTCCCGTCCGCTGCGCCATCTTCGTTTCAAGGTCCCTAGAACGCCTTGAAACAAACACGAGAGAAGCGATGATCCAGTCGCTTTTTTTGTGCCTGCCTCGCGGCCCTCGTGCCCCAAGGTCAGACCCAGTTTCAATCGGGCGCAAGCCTGAATGATACGCAGCGGTAGTTCAGTCGGTTAGAATACCGGCCTGTCACGCCGGGGGTCGCGGGTTCGAGTCCCGTCCGCTGCGCCATCTTCGCCCCAAGGCCCCATGAACGCCTCGAGGCAACGTCAAAGCGACCTTCGGGTCGCTTTTTTCGTTCTGGTACCTGGCTGTTATTGGCCTGGGCCCACATTTACACCAACCTTACAGGTTCTTCACCGACCAGTGGTTGGTGTGCTTGCCTGCTGTGTTGCACAATAGGCACCCTCTCGACATACCCGGAATACGCAATGACCAGATCTTCCGTCTTTGGTGCGCTCGGGCTGGCCCTGGTGCTGGCGGGCGTGAGCGGTTGTTCCTCGAAAAAAGCGGCCGTCTACGAGCACGAGAACTTCGCTGACTCGGGTACGTTCTCGCGCAGTTTCCCAGTAAGCGATGCCGGCTCTTGCGAGGCGGCGCGGCGCGCCTTGCTCAGCCAGGGCTACATCATCACCAGCAGCGGTGCCAACCAGGTAGTGGGCAACAAGAGCTTCCAGCAGAACAGCGAAAACCACCTGCAGATCAGCTTTAACGTTACCTGCGCGCCAGACGCGAGTGACGACCAGCACTCGACCATGTTCGCCAACGCCCTGCAGGACCGCTACGCGCTGAAAAAGTCCAACACCTCGGCCAGCCTGGGCGTGGGCGTGCTGGGGTCGGTGTCGATGCCGATTGGCTCCAGCGACGACTCGATGGTCAAGGTCGCGAGCGAGACGGTAACGGCGGCGCAATTCTACGATCGCTATTTTGCCTTGGTGGAAAGTTACCTGCCCAAGCCGAAGAAGGTCAGCAAAGCCAAGGTCGAAGCGCCAAAAGTGGAAAAGCCGGCGGTTACCCTGGGGCTGCCGGAGCAAGCGGCGGCGAACCCGCTGGCACCGACCCCAGCGGCAGCAGCGCCGGCGCCCGCTGCTGAAACTACGCCCGCCGCGCAGGCCGCGCCTGTCACCGAAGCGCAGCCCGCGCCAGCAGCGGCTGCCCCAGCCACGGAGGCGCCAGTGGCACCCGTGGTGGATGACAGCCAAGGTTCGCAGCCGCTGGCACCGCCGCCCGAAGCGGCGCCGATTCAGGTGCAGCAGGAAGCGCAGCCGGCCGAGGCAGCCACGGCCACGCCTTGATGCTTTGGCAGTGCTGGCCGCTGGCGAGCCCTGTCATACCCACAGGGCCAGCAGCGCGGCGGCCAATGCAGGCGGCATCACCAGCGCACCCAGGCACAGAAAACGCCATGCGCTGACATGCTCCCCCTCCCGGCGGATCGCCACCAGCCACAACAGGGTAGCCAGGGAGCCGGTAATCGACAGGTTCGGCCCCAGGTCGACGCCGATCAGCAAGGCTGCAGTGGTTTGCTGGGGCAGCGCCACCAGCGAGCCCATGGACCCGGCGATCAACCCGGTGGGCAGGTTGTTCATCAGGTTGCTGGCGATCGCTACACCCACGCCGCCGACCCAGCTGGCGGTAACCGGTGTTTGTGCGGACAGGCTGGCCAGTGCCTGGGCGAGGCGTTCGATCAGCCCGGTCTGTGCAACGGCTTCGACCAGGATGAACAGGCCTGCCACCAAGGGCAGCACGCCCCAGGCCACGTGGCGCAGCACCGGCAGTGGGCTGCGTCGCTGCCACAGGTGGATCAGTGCCGTGGTCGCCACCCCGGCACAGAATGTTGGCAGCCCCAGCGCCCGGTCCAGTGCCGAGGCGCCCAGCAGCAACGCGCCGGTGACCACGATGCCCATTGCACACAGGCGGGCGCCAGTCGTCAGGGGCGCGCCGCTCACGCTCAGCGCCAGCGGTTGGCGGATCTGCCGGCGCTGAGTCACCCGCAGCACCCCATAGGTCAGGCAGATTGCGGCCAGGGAAGGCAGGCTGAACTGGCGTAGCCAGTCCAGCAGTGGCGGCATATGGTTGCCGAATACCACCAGGTTGGCAGGGTTGGAGATAGGCAGGACGAAACTCGCGGCGTTGGCGATGAAGGCGCAGATGAACAGGTAGGGCAGTGGGTCGGCCTTGGCGGCCTTGCAAGCGGCATAGACTGCCGGGGTCAGGACCACGGCCGTGGCGTCGTTGGACAGGAACACCGTAACCAGCGTGCCCACCAGGAATACCAGGTCGAACAGCCGTTGCCCGGAACCCCGCGCATGCTGCACGGCATACCGTGCCAGCCAGTCGAACAGGCCTTCCTGGCGAGCGAGTTCGGCCAGTACCATCATGCCGATCAGAAACAGGTAGACGTCACCGCCTTCGGCCACCGCGGCCAGGGCCCGCCGAGGCGTCATCAGGCCAAGACCGACCAGCAGCACCGCCCCGCCCATGGCCCAGACGTACTCCGGAACGCGCCATGGGCGCAAAATGACGCCGCAGGTCGCCAGTGCGGCGACCGCCCAGATGATCAATGCACTTTCACTGACAGGCATAAGGCGCTCAGTTTCCGACAGGTGTTGGCATTGGCGCTGGCAGGCTGCGCGGGTGCGTTTCTGGCAGCGCCACCACTACCAGGATGAAGGCGACCCCGGCGATACCGGCCAGGGTCAGGAACGCCGCATCGTAGCCCGCAGCCTGCACCACCAGCCCGGCGATGCCAGGGCTGAGCGCGGCGCCCAGCCCGAACACCGCGGTCAGCGCGCCAAGGCTCACATTGAATCGGCCGGTGCCTTCGGTCAGGTCCTTGACCACAATCGGGAACAGCGCACCGAAGATCCCGGCGCCGATGCCATCGAGCAGTTGCACGCCTACCAGCCAGAACGGGTTGTCAGACACCACATAGAGCGCCCCGCGAAGCGGCAGTATCAGGAAACCGATCAGCAGGAACGGCTTGCGGCCCCAGTGTTCGGCCTTGGCGCCTACCAGCAGCGCCATGGGCACCATCACCAGTTGCGCGGCAACGATGCAGGCGGAGGTCAGCGGGGTGGCCAGCTGCAGGTCGACCTGCGAGAGCTTCTGGCTGACCAGTGGCAGCATGGCCGCGTTGGCCAGGTGAAACAGCGCGCAACATGCGGCGAATACCAGCAAGGTCCGGTTGTGCAGCAGTAGCCGCAGACCTGCAGGGGCGTCATCACCGCCAGGGCCATGCGCCAGGCCGCGAGCCAGTTGGTGATCGATGGCCGTGGCAGGCGCGCAGCTCACCGCCACCACACTGGCCACGGTCAAGACGGCCATCAGGTAGAACACCACCACCGGGCCGAACAGGTAGGCCAGGCCGCCGGCCAGCAGCGCCGAACAGGCGTTGCCGGCATGGTTGAAGGTTTCGTTGCGGCCTACCCGGCGGGTAAAGGCCTTGGGGCCGCTGATGCCCAAGGATATGGCGGCAATCGCTGGTGCAAAGATCGAGCCCGCCAGGGCACTGATGGTCTGGGTCAGGGCTACCCCGCCGAACGAGGAAATCCACGGCAACAGCAGGCAGCTGCCAGTCACCAGCAGCGCAGCGATCACCACCACGGCACGCTTGGCTTTGGTACGGTCGATCAATGCCCCTGCCGGGGTTTGCGCCAACAGTGCAGCAATGCCCGCCAGGCTCATTACCAGGCCGATGCTTGCCGGTTGCCATTGATGCACCGCCAGCAGGTAGATGGCCAGGTATGGCCCAAGCCCGTCGCGCACATCTGCCAAAAAGAAGTTCAGCCAGTCGAGGGCGCCGTCGGGGGAAGCGGGAGAGCGTGGTTTGGCCAAGATGCAATCTCGAAAGGGATCATGGGAGGAGCGCACCTGCGGTGTGCGCCGGCCGCAACGGACAGGCACACGGCTTCGCCCGGGCCATGCTCGGTGGTCGTTATTCAACTGACAACTGGGCGTAGAAAAGCGCTCCGAAAACCGTACGTGAAACATTCTTAATGGCTGCTTCACGCCGCAGGCGCTTCCCGCTTCGCTAGCATGCCGTGCTTTTACTGCGGAGAAAACTCCAGTGTTTCGAATGTTGTCCTGTGCTGCTGTAATGGCATCTTCATTGACCTGCTCGCTCGCCCAGGCTGCGCCTGCCGAACCGCCAACCCTCACGGTCCTGAGCTCCGGTGGCATCATGGGCGCAATCCGGGAGGTGGCGCCTGCCTACGAGAAGGAATTCGGGGTCAAGCTGCAGGTGCTGGCCGCGCCTTCCATGGGCGAAACGCCACAGGCCATTCCCAACAGGCTTGCCCGTGCCGAGCCGGCGGACGTTGTGCTGATGGTGGGTGCTGCCTTGGACAAGCTGGTGGCGGGTGGCCAGGCTGACAAGAGCAGCCGGGTCGACCTGGGCCAATCATTCATCGCCATGGCCGTGCGCCAAGGCCAGCCCAAGCCGGATATCAGCACCTTGCAGGGCTTGCGCGCCGTACTGCTCAACAGCAAATCGGTGGCGTACTCCGACAGCGCCAGCGGCGTCTACCTGTCCAAGACCCTGTTCCCCGGCATGCACCTGGGTGCTGGCTTCGCGGCCAAGGCCCACATGATTCCTGCCGAGCCGGTAGGCGCTGTGATCGCTCGCGGCCAGGCCGAAATCGGCTTCCAGCAGTTGAGCGAGCTCAAACCCGTCAAGGGCATCGATATCGTTGGCCTGATCCCGGCCGAAGCCCAGAAAATGACCCTGTATTCGGGCGCGGTGGTCAGCAACAGCCAGCACCATGCCGCCGCGCAGGCGCTGCTTGACTACCTGGCATCGCCACAAGCCGACGCAGCGATCGAGGACAGCGGCCTGAAGCCACTGCCCCATTCGCGCGGTTAGCGGCAGGGGGCGGCGCCATCGGGCCTGCTACAGGCTAAGATGCGCAAGGATAGCCCCCTATCGTTGAAAGAGAGCTGTATGGAGTTACGTCAACTTCGCTATTTCCTGAGTGTCCTGGAGCACGGCAGCCTTGGCAGGGCTGCGGTCGAGCTTGGCGTCGGTGCTTCGGCACTGAGCCAGCAATTGTCGAAGCTGGAAAGCGAGGTCTGTACCCGGTTGCTGACGCGCTCGAGCACCGGCGTGTCGCCGACTGCTGCGGGCCTGGCCTTCGAGTACCACGCGCGCCTGGCCCTGCGCCAGGCAGAGCACGCTGTGCTGGCCGCGCAAAGCGGCCGCATGAGCGGCTATGTCAGCGTGGGCCTGGCGCCGACTACAGCGTCGGTGCTGGGCCTGGCGCTGATCGACAAGATGCGTGAACGCTACCCCGACATACGCCTGCACCTGGTGGAGATGCTGTCGGGCTACCTGGTGAACCAGCTCAACGCCAGGCACCTTGACCTTGCGGTGTTGTTCCAGGCAGAAGCGGGGCCGCGGCTGGATGTGAGGCCGCTGCTGACCGAGCGGCTGTTTGCACTCATCCCCGCCGCGCTGGTGCGCCCCGAATGGGGTGAATCGCTGACGTTGCAGCAGATCGCCACGCTGCCCTTGGTGATGCCCAGCACACAGCACGGCTTGCGCGCGACCCTGCGCGCGATCTTCGAGCGTGCCGGGCTGGAGGCCAACATTGTCATGGAAGTCGATGGCCTGTCGCTGCTGATGGATTGCGTTTGTGCGGGCCATGCCGCCACCCTGCAGCCGGGCGCCACGGTGGCCCGGGCGCACCAGGCGGGGTTGCGGGTCTATGCCATTGATGATGCCCAGGCGCAGCGCCGCAATGTGATGGTCAGCCTGGCCGACGACGAGCTGTCACCGGCTGCACTGGCGACCCGGATCGTGCTGCAGGAAGTGGCGCGGGCGCTGGTGGAGCAGGGGCGGTGGCCTGGCGCCCGGCTGCTCTGACGGTGGCCCGCCGCTTGCCCACCCTTTAGAAAAACTGAAGGCCCCCCCGGTGTCATCGCGTTTCGCCCCGCCCGGTCACTGATTAAAGTCCCTGGCCACGAGGAGCAGCCGACCATTCGGCGCTTCGTGACCTGGAGGCGAAATGATCGATGTGCTAGTCATCGGAGGGGGTAATGCCGCCCTCTGTGCCGCGCTGATGGCGCGCGAGGCCGGAGCCAGCGTGCTGCTGCTCGAAGCCGCACCCCGCGCCTGGCGTGGTGGCAATTCCCAACACACGCGCAACCTGCGCTGCATGCATGACGCCCCGCAGGATGTGCTGGTCGAGGCATACCCGGAAGAGGAGTTCTGGCAGGACCTGCTCAAGGTCACCGGGGGCCAGACCGACGAAAAGCTCGCGCGCCTGGTGATCCGTGCCTCTGCCAGTTGCCGGGGCTGGATGCGCCGGCATGGCGTGCATTTTCAGCCTTCCTTGTCCGGTGCGCTGCACACTGCCCGCACCAACGCGTTTTTCATGGGGGGTGGCAAGGCGCTGGTCAATGCCTATTTCCGCAGCGCCGAAGCGCTGGGCGTGCAGATACGCTACGACACGCCTGTGGCCGACATCGAGCTGGACAACGGCCGCTTCGTTGCGGCCCATGTGCCGGCGCGCGAGGTTCAGGGGCGCACCCTGCCGGGCGAACGTATCGAGGCGCGCAGTTGTGTGCTGGCGGCCGGTGGCTTCGAGTCCAACCGCCAGTGGTTGCGCGATGCCTGGGGGCAGAACGAGCGGGGCGAATGGCCTGCGGACCACTTCCTGATTCGTGGTACGCGGTTCAACGAAGGGGTGCTGTTGCGCCGCATGATCGAACAGGGTGCCGACACCATCGGCGACCCCACGCAAGCGCACATGGTGGCGATCGACGCCCGGGCGCCGCTTTACGACGGCGGCATCTGCACGCGTATCGACTGTGTGTCGCTGGGGGTGGTGGTCAACCGCGACGGCCAGCGCTTTTACGATGAAGGCGAGGATTTCTGGCCCAAGCGCTATGCCATCTGGGGCCGGCTGGTGGCTCAGCAGCCAGGGCAGGTGGGCTTCTCGATCATTGACCAGAAAGCCCTAGGTCGTTTCATGCCGCCAGTGTTCCCGGGCGCCCGCGCCGACACCCTGGAGGGGCTGGCGGCGTTGCTCGGTTTGCCCGTGCCGGCCTTCGTCGAGACGGTGCAGGCCTACAACCGCGCCTGCCGGGTCGGCAGCTTCGATCACACCCGCCTGGACGACTGCCACACCCAAGGCCTGCAACCGGTGAAAAGCCACTGGGCTTGGCCGCTCGACACGCCGCCTTACTACGGCTACCCGCTGCGCCCCGGCGTGACCTTCACCTACCTGGGGCTGCGCACCGATGAAACGGCGGCCGTGCATTTTGCCGGTCGGCCCAGCCCCAACCTGTTCGTCGCCGGCGAAATGATGGCGGGCAATGTGCTGGGCAAGGGCTACACGGCAGGTGTCGGCATGTCCATCGGCACTGCCTTCGGCCGCATCGCCGGCACCAGCGCCGCTGCTGCAACCGGCCACGACCATCCAGAACACGAGAACGACCATGACCGCGCAACTGCCTGAAGCACGCCAGCCCGTCGCCCAACCCGCAGCACTCGAACTGATACCTGCGCTGAACCTGGAAGAGCAGGAAGTCGACCGGCAAATGCGTATCTGCAATGCCTGCCGCTACTGCGAGGGCTTTTGTGCCGTATTCCCGGCAATGACCCGTCGGCTTGAGTTCGGCAAGGCCGACATCCACTACCTGGCCAACCTGTGCCACAACTGTGGGGCCTGCCTGCATGCCTGCCAGTACGCCGCCCCCCACGAATTTGCCGTGAACGTACCCCAGGCCATGGCCAAGGTGCGTGGCCAGACCTACGCCGAGTATGCCTGGCCGGCCCGCTTCGGCCGGCTGTATCAGCACAACGGCACCTACGTCGCCGTTGCCCTGTCGCTGGCCCTATCGCTGTTCCTGCTGCTGACCTTGTGGCTCAACGGCACGTTGTTGCCGGGGCGGCTGGCCGGCAACTTCTACGCGGTATTCCCGCACAACACCCTGGCATTGATGTTCGGTGGGGTATTCGCTGCGGCGGGCCTGGCGCTTGGGGTGGCGGTACGTCGCTTCTGGCGCGCTGTCTCGCCTGCAAACGCCCAGGCGCAACCCGCCCAAGGCGCCGTGCTGGAGGCAACCAGCGCGGTGTTGACCTTGAAGTACCTGGACGGTGGCCACGGCCAGGGCTGCAACAATGCCGATGACCGCTACACGCTGTGGCGCCGGCGCTTCCATCACATGACCTTCTACGGCTTCATGCTGTGCTTTGCCGCCACGGTGGTCGCTACCGGCTACCACTACCTGCTGGGCCAGCAGGCGCCATACCCGCTGCTCAGCGCGCCGGTGCTGCTGGGTACCCTGGGAGGTATCGGCCTGATCGTCGGCCCGCTCGGGTTGCTGGCGCTGAACCTGCGCCGGGCCCCGGAGCAGGGCGACGTCGCCCAGCGCCCCATGGACCGTGCCTTCATCCTGCTCCTGCTGCTGGTCAGCGCCAGTGGCCTTGCCTTGCTGGGCCTGCGTGATACCGCAGCAATGGCGATCGTGCTGGCGCTGCACCTGGGTACGGTCATGGCGCTGTTCATCACGTTGCCCTATGGCAAGTTCGCCCATGGGCTGTTCCGCTCGGCGGCCCTGCTCAAGTTCGCCATCGAGAAGCGCCGCCCCAACACCCTCGGCCTGGGCGGGGAATGACGATGAGTGCTGCCGCCCTGCACCCCTCGCTGCACCCAGGCCAACGCCAGGCTGACCGGTCAGCGGTTGGGCCACTTCTCCAGCAGGATCGAGACGAATTTTTCCGCCGCCGGCGACAGCGAGGCGCCACGCCGGTAGACCAGGCCCAGGGTGCGAGTGACCTCGGGCTCGGTCAGCGGCACGCTGACCAGCGTCGGGTGGTCGGCGTTGGGCATGGCCAGGCTGGGCATGGCCGACACGCCCAGCCCGGCTTCGACCATGCCCAGCGAGGTGGACAGGTGCTGCACTTCATAAAACCACTTGGGCCGCAGGTTGAGCCCGGACAGGGCGTGGTCCAGCAGCATTCGGTTGCCGCTCAGCCGGCCCACGCCAATCAGGCGGTAGTCGGCCAGTTCCGTCCAGGTCACGCAATCCCGGTTTGCCAGCTTGTGGTCGCGACGGCAGGCCAGCACGAAATGCTCCTGTACCAGCGAGACGAACTCGATGTCCGGGTGCTGGCCGCTCATCATGTTGATGCCGAAGTCGGCTTCACCGCGCAGCACGGCTTCAAGCCCGTCGTTGGCACTGAGGTCAAGCAGGCGGATACGGATCTTCGGGTATTGCTCGTTGTAGTCGCGAATCACCGACGGCAGGAAATAGAACGCGGCGGTGGGGATGCAGGCCAGGGTCACCTGGCCGGTCTGGCGCTCGGCCAGCTCGCGAATGCTCAGGATCGAGTCTTCGAAGTCATCCAGCAGGCGCCTGGCCTTGGGCAGGAAGTCGCGCCCGACACTGGTCAGGCTGACGCGACGGGTGGTGCGCTCAAGCAGGGACGTGCCCAACCCTTCTTCCAGCTTCTTGATCCGCCGGCTGAGCGCCGGCTGGGACAAGTGCAGCGCTTCCGCAGCCTCGTGGAAACTGCCGAGTTCGGCGATTTTCACGAAAGATCGGATGTCTTGGAGTTCATATTCCATCTCGAATCGCTCTCTGGCCCCGGTGTCTAATTGATGCCTGGATCGGAATAATAGCTACGATATTTGCATTGGATTGATTTATCCATCCCTGTCAATCTTGTGTCCACAACATCAATGATGTCCATTGATCAACAAGAGTGCGAAATCATGCAACGAATTCCTTGCGTACTCATGCGCGGTGGCACCTCCAAGGGGCCGTTTTTCCACGCCTGGGACCTGCCTGCCAACGTGGTCGAGCGCGACGAATTACTGATCAACCTGATGGGCTCCGGGCATGAACTGGAGATCGACGGGATCGGTGGCGGTAGCCCGCAGACCAGCAAGGTGGCGATTGTAAGCCCTTCGCTGCATGCCGACGCTGACGTAGATTACCTGTTCGTGCAGGTCATGGTCGCGCAGCGCAGGGTCGACACCGCCCCTAACTGCGGCAACATGCTGTGCGCCGTTGGCCCGTTCGCCATCGAGCAAGGGTTGGTCAAGGGCCAGGAAGGCAAGACCCTGGTGCGCATCCGCAACCTCAACACCGGAACGTTCGTCAACTCGCTGGTGGAAACCCCCGGCGGGATCGTGCGTTACGAAGGCCGCACGGCGATCGATGGCGTTCCGGGCACTGCCGCCCCGGTGCAGCTGACGTTCCTCGATGCGGTTGGCAGCAAGACCGGCAAGCTGTTCCCGACCGGCCAGGCCACGGACGTGATTGACGGCGTACCGGTCACCTGCATCGACATGGCCATGCCGATGATGGTGGTCGAGGCCAGCCAGCTCGGTGTCACCGGTTCGGAAACGCCTGCCGAACTCGATGCCAACGAAGACCTGCTCAAGCGCCTGGAAGCGCTGCGCCTGAAGGCCGGCAAGGCCATGGGCCTGGGCGATGTCAGCGGGATGGTCATCCCCAAGCCGGTGTTGGTTTCCAAGCCGCGCTATGACGGCACCCTGCAGGTTCGCTACTTCATGCCGCACAGCTGCCACCGCGCGCTGGCCATTACAGGTTCGATCGGGTTGGCCACTGCCTGTGTCAGCCCTGGCACCGTGATCGGTGAACTGCTGGGCGAGGGCGCCGAGCAATTGACCGAAGTGCGCCTGGAACACCCAAGCGGTGGCATCGATGTGGCATTGTCGCGCACCGGCGCCGATGGCAAGACCATCCAGGCCTCGGTGGTGCGAACTGCCCGACGGTTGTTCTCAGGTTTCGTTTACGCCCCTACATTCCGCAGATTGGCCGGGTAACTCTGGCAGCCGTTCAGCTCCAAACATTTGCAACAAGCGCATCCGCACAATTTCAACAATGGGTGATGCCTCATGAGACTCGCCAAATCGCTGTACTTTCAGATCCTCTGCGCCGTCCTGCTGGGCGTAGTGGTCGGCCACTTCTGGGCGCAACAGGCCGTTGCGCTCAAGCCGCTGGGTGATGCTTTCATCAAGCTGATCAAGATGATGATTGCCCCGGTGGTGTTCTGCACCATCGTCACCGGTATCGCCGGCATGACCGACAAGCGCTCCCTGGGGCGCTTGATGAGCAAGACGTTGCTGTTGTTCCTGGGCCTGACCCTGGTCAGCCTGATGATCGGCCTGGCGGCGGTGTACCTGTTCCGCCCGGGCGTCGGCATGAACATCGACCCTGCGACCCTCAGCACTGCCGGGCTGAGCCAGTACGCTGCGTCGGCGGCCAAGCTCAGCGTGGTCGACTTCTTCATGCACATCATCCCGGACACCTTCATCGGTGCGTTCAACAAGGGTGAGGTGCTGCCGGTGCTGTTCATCGCCGTGCTCAGCGGTTTTGCCCTGTCGTCCATGGGCGAGAAGGGCAAGCCGGTACTGAATGTGCTGGAATCGGCCTCGACCATGGTGTTCCGCATCTTCGGCTACCTGATGCGCTTCGCCCCCATCGGCGCCTTCGGTGCACTGGCGTTCACGGTCGGCCAGTACGGCGTGACCTCGCTGGGTGCCTTGGCCAAGCTGGTCGGTACGCTGTACATCGCCTGTGCGTTCTTCGTGCTGGTGGTGCTCGGCGGCATCTGCCGTGCGTATGGCTTCAGCCTGTGGAAGCTGCTGCGCTACTTCCGCGAGGAATTCCTGGTGGTACTCGGCACGTCCTCCACCGAGCCGGTGCTGCCGCGCATGCTGGAGAAGCTGGAGAAACTGGGCTGCAAGAAGGGCGTGGTCGGGCTGGTGCTGCCGACTGGCTATTCCTTCAACCTCGACGGCACGGCCATCTACCTGTCGCTGGCCGCGGTGTTCATCGCCCAGGCCTGCAACATCGACCTGACCCTTGGCCAGACGGTGACCATGCTGGCGATCATGCTGCTGTCGTCCAAAGGGGCAGCAGGCGTGACCGGCAGTGGTTTCGTGGCCCTGGCCTCGACCCTCACCGTGATTCACGAC
This sequence comes from Pseudomonas sp. MB-090624, assembly GCF_003205245.1. Taxonomy (NCBI): domain Bacteria; kingdom Pseudomonadati; phylum Pseudomonadota; class Gammaproteobacteria; order Pseudomonadales; family Pseudomonadaceae; genus Pseudomonas; species Pseudomonas sp. MB-090624. Next base: position 26,160 of record NZ_QJRK01000048.1, read on the forward strand.
ATCCCGCTGGCCGGGCTTGCCTTGCTGATCGGTATCGACCGCTTCATGTCCGAAGCGCGCGCCCTGACCAGCCTGGCCAGCAACGCCGTCGCGACCGTGGTCATCTCCTTGTCGGAGAATGCCTGTGACCGGAAAACGCTGCTGCGCCGCCTGAACGGGATCCCGGCCGCTGCAGACGAAACCGACACGGCGCAGGCCGACTGGGCTGCAGAGCCTCGGCACCACGGCTGAATACCTTTTCCATCTGTCCTCGCTGACTTGAAATCCCACCCAGCACCCTGACGGTGCGGGTGGGGTAGGGGGCCGTCTGCCCTGCTGGCGGCCGCAACACAGTAAAAACAAGAGAAAAAACCATGCTCGCACTCCTGGGCCTGATCATGGTGGTGACCTTCACCTACCTGATCATGAGTAAACGCCTGTCACCCATCGTGGCGCTCACCGTCGTACCGATTGTCTTTGCAGTGATCGGTGGCTTTGCCCCCGAACTGGGCAAGATGATGCTCGATGGCTTGAAAATGGTGGCACCGTCAGCCGCACTGCTGTTGTTCGCCATCCTGTTCTTCGGCCTGATGATCGATGCCGGCCTGTTCGACCCGCTGATCCGCAAGATCCTCAAGCGCGTCAATGGCGACCCGGTCAAGATCGCCATCGGCACCGCGCTATTGTCGCTGGTGGTAGCGCTGGACGGTGACGGCACCACCACGTACATGATCACGTGCGCTGCCATGCTGCCGTTGTACCGGCGCATCGGCATGAACCCGATGATCCTGGCCACGGTATCGATGCTGTCGCTGAGTATCATGAGTGGCATGAGCCCCTGGGGCGGGCCGGCGACCCGAGCCATCGCCGCGTTGGGCCTGGACGCCACCGAATACTTCATCCCGATGTTGCCGACCGTGATCGGTGGCGCTGCCTGGGTGGTGTTCACCGCCTTCCTGCTGGGCCGTGCCGAGCGTCGCCGCATCGGGAACACCGCCCTGGAGTCGGGTGGTGGCAATTGCTACATCAAGGAAATCCTCGGCGACGCTCCCCACAAGCGTCCACGCCTGGCCTATGTGAACCTGGCCCTGGTGATCGCCGTGATGACCGCGTTGGTATTCGGGGTAATGCACGCAGCGATCCTCTTCATGATCGGCTTCGTCGCCGCGCTGATGATCAACTACCCACAACTGGACCTGCAGAAAGAACGCATCCTCGCCCATTCGGGCAATGCCATGACCGTGGTGTTGCTGGTATTTGCCGCAGGCATCTTCGCCGGGATCTTCTCGGGCACCAAGATGGTCGACGCCCTGGCGCAGACCCTGGTCGACTGGATTCCTGCCGCCTGGAGCCACTGGTTCCCGCTGGTGGTGGCCCTGACCAGCATGCCGCTGACCTTCGTGCTGTCCAATGATGCCTACTACTTTGGCGTGGTACCGATCCTGGCCAATGCCGCGACTGCCTACGGCATCGACCCGATTGAAATCGCCCGCGCCTCGGTACTGGGCCAGCCGGTGCACCTGATGAGCCCACTGGTGGCCTCGACCCTGCTGTTGGTGGGGATGGTCGACCGCGACATCGGTGATTTCCAGAAAGCCACGGTGAAATGGGCGGTGCTCACATCGTTGGTGATCACTGCGCTGGCGCTGGCCACCGGTGCCTTGTCCTTCTTCGTCTGAACTGCTTCGGGCGCCGACCGGCGCCCCGCTCACCCAAAAACAACAATAGAGTATCAATCATGTCCCGAGCTGTTTTCCGTGGGGCCACCTGTGGCCTGCTGTGCGGCTGGCTGCCTGTGGCCGGCGCCGCCGGTTTTGTCGACGATAGCAAGCTGAAGCTGCAACTGCGCAATGTGTACTTCAACGAAAACTTCCGCGACGAACAGGGCATGAGCCCGCGCGCCGCCGCCACCGCCAAGAGCGAGCGGGTGGAATGGGCGCAGGGCTTCCTGCTCGACTATCAGTCCGGCTTCACCCAGGGCCCTCTGGGGCTGGGGCTCGACGCCATGGGGCTGCTCGGCGTGCGGCTCGATTCGGGCCGCGGCCGCAGCGGTACCGGTTTGCTGCCCACGCATGACGATGGCCGCGCCGCAGACGAGTTTGCCAGTGCCGGCGTGACGGCCAAGGCGCGCCTGGGGCAGACCGTGGTCAAGCATGGCACCTTGCTGCCGAAAACCCCGGTGCTGATCTACAACGATGCACGCTTGTTGCCGCAAACCTACCAGGGCACCCAGCTGACCAGCACCGACATCGACAACCTGACCCTGACTGCCGGGCACCTGAACCGCTTCAAGCTGCGCGATTCCTCTGACAGCACTGGCCTGTACATGGACGGCTACAGCGGTGACGAGTCTGGCGATTTCAACTTTGCCGGCGCCGATTACGCCGTCAACAAGCAGTTGAAGTTGAGCTATTTCCACGGCCAGCTGGAACACTTCTACCGCCAGGACTTTGCCGGCCTGATCTACGACCTGCCCTTGGCCGGCGGCGTGCTCACCACCGACTTGCGCTATTTCAACAGCCGCGACAGCGGCGCTGCCCAGGGCGGCGAAATCGACAATGACATGTTCAGCGGGCAACTGTCGTACACCCACTCCGGGCACACGTTCGGGGGTGGCTACCAGGTGCTCGACGGCAAGGCCGGGCTGCCCTACATCACCGGCGCCACGGTGTACTCGTTCAGTAACGTGGGTATCGGCAAGTTCATCGAGGAAGAAGAGAAAACCTGGATGGCCAGCTATGCCTACAACTTCGCCGCCGCGGGCATCCCAGGGCTGACCTTCATGACCCGCTACCTCAGCGGGGATAACGGGCGCTCGGCTGACGCTGGGCTGAGCGAGTGGGAGCGCGACATGGAGCTTGCCTACGTGGTGCAATCCGGGCCGGTCAAGGGCCTTGGGGTGAAGCTGCGCAACTACGTGTACCGCTCCGACTTTTCCCGCGGGCGTGACAGCAACCGCATCTACCTGACCTACGACATCGCCCTCTGGTAAGGGCTGAGCCTGAGTGGCCGGCCGCGCCGGGGCGACGTGCAGGCGCTTGCGGGCGGCCATGTGGGTTCAGGTGTTGGTCGGCATGTTTGCCCCAGGCATGCTGCCGTGGCCCAGGTTGCGTTCGACGTGGCGCACGGTTTTTGCCAATGTGTGTTTGATGTCCGGGTGAGTGAGCTGATACCTGCGTTCCAGTTGCTCGCTGAAACTCAGGTCGAAGCGCTGCGGCTGGATGAAGTTCAGCGACTCGGGGCTGATTGCCAGGCGCGTCGCTAACCCGGGAATTGCCAACAAGCACTTCAGCACGCCTATCGGCACATGGTGGCGCGGGGCTTTTACCTCCAGGGTGGCGGCGATGTCCTCCAGCAAGCCTTGCAGGTTAGGGGTGTGCGGGTCGAGTGCAAGCACCTGGCGGTTGGCCATTGAAGGGTCGAATGCCACGCAGGCCATCAGGGTAACCAGGTAGTCGACGCTGACCAGTGGCAGCCAATGGTTGGGCGAGCCCGGAATGGCCTTGAACCGGCCCAACGCCAGGCCGCTAATCAGCGCTGCCAACGGCTGGCCGTCGAGGATGTGCCCGCGCACACTGTCGCCGCAGACCGTGGCAGGGTGAACGATCGAGTACGCTGCGCCCGCACCCTGCATGTAGCGGATGACAGCGTAATGCGCTTCCAGCTTGCTCGCCTCATAACCGCCTGCGCGGCGGTAAACCGCGGGCCAGTCGGTATGTTCCGGGTGCTCGTGATCCACTCCGATGCTGGCCAGGTGGCTGAAATTCTGCAGCATGTAGCCGCCCACCATCAGCAGGCGGGTGCCCTGGCTAGCCGCCAACTGCGCGACCCGCAGCGCACCTTGCACATTCACGGCACGGGCATGTTCCAGGGAAAGCCCCCAGGTGAAGTGCGCCGCGAGGTGGAACACCACTGCGGCAGCCGACACGCGTTGGCGGTCGGCTTCGCTGAGCCCCAGTCCCTCTGTGCCGATATCGCCGGCAACTGCCTGTACGCCTGCAGGCTTGCCCCCCAGGCGGCCTACCTGTTCACGGAGCCGGGCGAGGTTTTCCGGGTGGCGCATCAGCACCCGCACGGTGTGCCCGGTGGCGGTGAGCCGCGCCAGTAGATGCTGGCCGATAAAACCACTGCCGCCGGTAACGAAGCATTCCACGCTCATGTCAGTTTCCTTGTCTGCAAGATGGGCGCAGGTTAGGGTGTAGAGCGCACTCTAAGGTCAAGGGGTTTTGTGCCATGAACATCGGGGAGCTGGAGCGCCGCAGCGGCGTCGGCCGCCATGCGTTGCGCTATTACGAGCAGCTCGGGCTGATCGTGGCCCAGCGGCAAGCCAACAATTATCGCAGCTACAGCGAGCAGGCCGTCGCTGACCTGAACTTCGTGCAAACTGCCCAGCGGGGCGGTTTCACGCTTGCCGAAATAGGGGAGATACTGGCTGCCAGGCGCGGCAATACCCTCGATTGCGTGCAGGGTGCACTGCTGGTCACTGGCAAAATGGCTGAAATCCAGGCCAAGATGCAGACGCTGCAGGCCGCGTATGAGGTGCTTGATAGCGAGCGTGCCAAGCTCGTCGCCAGTGCTATTGCGACTGGGCTGACAATTCCTGAAAACATTTCCGCTGGCGCCTGAACGCCTGTCCCCCTAAAAAGGATTTTGTGGTACTCGAGCAGCGTTGCATCGCGTCTTCACCGGAACGATGGCCGCGTTGCCCGATCATAAGCTTGTCATCATTGCGTCATGCCACTGGCTTAGCATGACGGCGATAACTACGAAGATGAAATGAGTAAAGAGGGAGCAGGACCATGGATGAATACCAGGAAGAACTACTCGAATCCCAAGCCTACGAGCTGGACACCCCGGAACCGGCCGACGACGCCACCGAGCTTTGACCTGCCCGCCGCTGGCTGCGGCGAAACTCTCCCGGCGTAAGGCCCGTCCAGCGCTTGAACGCGCGCTGGAAGGCCTCGGCCGAAGCGAACCCCAATAAATAAGCAATCTCGCCGAACGCCAGTTCCGTATCACGGATGTAGGTCTCGGCCAGGTCGCGTCGTGTTTCATTGAGCAGGTCACGGAACCGCGTGCCTTCTTCGGCCAGCTTGCGCCGCAGTGTCCAGGTGGGCAACTGCAAGTGCAGGGCTACCTCGACCAGGTCCGGTTCGCGGCCACCGTTGAGCAATGGGCCAAGCAGGTGGGTGATGCGCTCACCCAGGCTGCGCACCCGCGTGCGCTGCAGCATGTCTGCTTCACACAACTGCAGCAGGTGCTGCCAGGTGCTGGGGCAGTGCCTGGGGTTGGCCAACTGCAAGGTGGCGCGGCTCAGGCGCAATTGATTACCGTCGGCAGCGAACTGCACCGGGGTGCTGCACAGCGCCTGGTACTGCGCGGCGTAGGCGGGGGCGGCAAATTCGATTTCGAGGCGCTCGGCCTGCAGCGCAACACCCGCCAGGTCGGCCAGTTGAGCCAGCCAGCCTGCCAGCACCGAGTCCACCACAAAGCGGTTGTAGGCGTTGTAGGGGCTGATGGAGTAGAAACGCAGCCAGGCGCCTTCGGCGTCTTCATGAAAGCTGGACTGGCCGCGGTAGTTGGCGGCGTACAGCGGTTCGAAGCGCAGCAAGGTGCGCGCGGCTTCCCCCACGGTAGGCGCCTGGGCTGCAGTGACCCCCGCCAGGCCCGCCTGGGCCAGCCGGCTCAGGCGGCCCATGTGCAAGCCCAGCGCGGCTTCGCCACATTGTTCGATGGCCGCATGGCCCAGGTGCATGTAGCGCGGGATCGAAAGGCGCGCATTGGCTTCGCTCAGGCGCGGTGCCTCCAGCCCATAGCGGCGCAGCAGCGGTTCGGGGGCGTGTCCCAGTTCGCGCAGGGCTTCGATCAGCGGCTGAACAAAGCCGACCGACAGCTCGCCCAGGCGCACGCGGGGGCGGGCCATTGCCTTACAACCACAGGTTCAGCAGGCGGGCGCCAGGGCTCGGCGTGCCTGCCAGCAACTCACCCGCCTGGCGGGCGAAGCCTTGGCCGTCACTGCCGTGTTCCCAGAACTGCCCCCGCATGAACACGCTCATGCTGCTGACCCTGGCCCCGGCCGCCTCGGTCAGGCGTTGCCAGGCCGTTTGCTCACTGACCTGGCCGCGCTGCACGGCCAGCCCGGCACTGGCCGCCTGGTGGCGGTTGCCACGCCAGGGGGCTTGCCAGCTGCCTTTGCCGCTGAGAAACACCGGGTTGGCCACCAACTGCACGCCCTGGCTGGCCAGTTGCTGATGGTTCTGCGGGTACCAGCTGTCACTGCCCACCAGCACGCCCAGGCGCCCGGCGGGGGTTTGCACGACCTGCAGCGGATAATCGCGGCCCTCCTGCACATAACGGCGCATGTCACTGTCGGGGTATTGCTGGCGTTGCGGTTGGCCGAGCAGGGAACCGTCACCGGCGAACACCACGCTGCTGTTGAACAGTGCGCCACGCCCGGCATGCAGCACGCCTTGTTGCACATAGGGGGCCGGCAGCACGATGGAGCCGGCCACCAGGGTCACGCCAAACTCCTTGGCCAGGCCACCGAACAGCTGTTGATAGTCGGCAGCCATCTGCTCGGCCTTCATGCGCAGGTGGGCGTCGGCACGCCGGTCGTCGCCCTCGGCCGCTACCATGGCCAGCGCGTAGCGCAGCGGGTTGCTCAGTTCCAGCCATTGCTGGGCCTCGCGGCTCTGAGTGACCTGGTACAGCTCGTTCTTTTCGCCGCGTGCCCACAGCCAGGTACCGATGTGTTCCGGCAGCACGACCACGGTGCGCGGGCCGACCAGGCCCTGGGCGCGCGCCTGCTCAAGGTAGGCGGCCAGCTTGCGGTGCAGGCGTTGCAGGTTCTGGTAGTCGCTGGGGAACAGCAACGGCTCGATACCCAGCAGGTTGCCGCGGTCCCCCGGCACGCCATGGTTCAACGCCAGTTCGATGCGCAGGTCGGACAGGTAGTGGCCTTCCGGGCGCTGCTGGCTCCAGAAACCGTAGCCGCAGAGCGCGGCGATCATTACCAGCGCCAGGGCGCTTGCCAGAAGTTTTCGCATGAAACAGGACGGCACATTGGCTGACGAAGGCTCTCTAGGGTAAGCGCCCTGTTTGCCAGGATCAATAACTTGTCAGTTTCGATCATTGAGCCAATTCAAACGGCTGTTTAATGTCGCTGACAGACAAACGACGGAGGCCCGCCATTCGGTGAGGCGCCCGCATACCGTGAATCACGCCACCTGGGGACCTTTCCATGGCCGCCGAACGTTACCCGCACCTGCTTGCCCCGCTGGACCTTGGCTTCACCACCTTGCGCAACCGCACCCTGATGGGCTCGATGCACACCGGCCTCGAGGAGCGCCCCGGGGGTTTCGAGCGCATGGCGGCCTACTTTGCCGAGCGTGCCCGGGGCGGCGTTGGCCTGATGGTCACGGGCGGTATTGCGCCCAATGATGAAGGCGGGGTGTATTCCGGCGCGGCCAAACTCAGCACCGAGGCGGAGGCCGACCAGCACCGCATCGTCACCGAGGCGGTGCACGCCGCCGGTGGCAAGATCTGCCTGCAAATCCTGCATGCCGGGCGCTATGCCTATAGCCCACGGCAGGTGGCACCCAGCGCGATACAGGCGCCGATCAACCCGTTCAAGCCCAAGGAGCTGGACGAGCAAGGCATCGAGAAGCAGATCGCCGACTTCGTCAATTGCGCAGTGCTGGCCCAGCGTGCCGGTTACGACGGCGTCGAAATCATGGGTTCGGAAGGTTACTTCATCAACCAGTTTCTCGCCGCCCACACCAACCAGCGCACCGACCGTTGGGGCGGCAGCTACGAAAACCGCATGCGCCTGGCGGTGGAAATCGTCAGCCGGGTACGCGCGGCAGTAGGGCCGAACTTCATCATCATCTTCCGCCTGTCGATGCTCGACCTGGTCGAGGGCGGCAGCGACTGGGCGGAAATCGAGCAGTTGGCCAAGGCCATTGAGCAGGCCGGCGCTACCCTGATCAACACCGGGATCGGCTGGCATGAGGCGCGGATCCCGACCATCGCCACCAAGGTCCCGCGCGCGGCGTTCAGCAAGGTCACGGCCAAGCTGCGGGGTGTGGTGAACATTCCGCTGATTACCACCAACCGCATCAACACCCCGGAAGTGGCCGAGGCGGTGCTGGCCGAAGGGGATGCCGACATGGTTTCGATGGCTCGGCCGTTCCTGGCCGACCCGGATTTCGTCAACAAGGCTGCTGCCGGTCGTGCCGACGAAATCAATACCTGCATCGGTTGCAACCAGGCCTGCCTGGACCACACCTTCGGCGGCAAGCTGACCAGCTGCCTGGTCAACCCGCGGGCCTGCCACGAAACCGAGCTCAATTACCTGCCTGCGCCAGCGCCGAAGCGCATTGCCGTGGTCGGCGCCGGCCCGGCGGGCCTGGCCGCCGCCACCGTTGCCGCCGAGCGCGGGCATCACGTGACGCTGTTCGACGCTGCCAGCGAAATTGGCGGTCAGTTCAATGTCGCCAAGCGCGTCCCGGGCAAGGAAGAGTTCTTCGAAACGCTGCGCTACTTCCGCAACAAGCTGCAAAGCACTGGCGTCGACCTGCACCTCAATACCCGCGTGGATGTGCAGGCGCTGGTGCAGGGCGGCTATGACGAGATCATCCTGGCCACCGGCATTGCCCCGCGTACCCCGGCCATCCCCGGGATCGAGCATGCCAAGGTGCTCAGTTACCTGGATGTACTGCTCGAGCGCAAGCCGGTGGGCAAGGCGGTCGCCGTGATCGGGGCCGGCGGTATCGGCTTTGACGTTTCCGAATACCTGGTGCAGGAAGGGCGGGCCAGCAGCCTGGACCGTGATGCGTTCTGGAAGGAGTGGGGCATCGATACCCGGCTTGAGGCACGCGGCGGCGTTGCCGGCATCAAGGCCGAGCCGCACGCACCGGCGCGGCAGGTGTTCCTGCTGCAGCGCAAGGCATCGAAGGTGGGGGACGGGTTGGGCAAGACCACCGGCTGGATCCACCGTACCGGCTTGAAGAACAAGCGGGTGCAGATGCTCAACAGTGTCGAGTACCTGAGTATAGACGATGCCGGTTTGCACATTCGCGTTGCGGGCGGTGAGCCGCAGCTGTTGGCCGTGGACAACGTCGTGATCTGCGCCGGGCAGGAGCCGCTGCGCGAACTGCAGGATGGGTTGGTGGCTGCGGGGCAATCGGTGCATCTGATCGGGGGCGCCGACGTGGCGGCCGAGCTGGATGCCAAGCGGGCGATCAACCAAGGGTCGCGGCTGGCGGCGCAGCTCTGAGATCAGCCCGGGGCAGCCCACAGGCGCTGCCCCGGGCTTTGCCTGTAAACTGCGATCCATGCATGCATTCGACCTTCCTCAAGCCCCACTGCAACGCTTGAACCTGCCGTGGTTGCAACACGCCCAGGTGCAGGTTGCCATTCTGCGCCTGGACCTGATCGATCCGCTGATCAGCGGCAACAAGTGGTTCAAGCTCCGCCACCACCTGCAGCAGGCCGCCACTGGCAATGCCCCCGGGCTGATCAGCCTGGGTGGCAACCACTCCAACCACCTGCATGCGCTGGCTGCGGCCGGCAAGCGGTTTGGCTTCGCCACTGCCGGCCTGCTACGCGGCCATGCCCAGGACACGCCCACCGTACGGGACCTGCAGGCGCTGGGCATGCACCTGCACTGGCTGGGTTATGGCGGCTACCGCGCACGCCACCAGCCCGGTTTCTGGGAACCTTGGCAAGCGCGCTATCCGGGCTGGCAGTGCATTCCCGAAGGCGGCGGTGGGCTGGCTGGCGCGCAGGGCTGCGCGCTGATCGTGCAGCAGGCGCAGGCGCAGATCTCGGCCCTGGGCTGGCCGGACTACGATGGCTGGTGGTTGGCTGCCGGAACAGGCACTACCGTGGCTGGCCTGGCCATGGCCGAGGCGGGCGCGCGTACCGTGCATGGCGCCTTGGCGGTACCTGCAGACCACGGTGTGGCGCAAGGGGTGGCAGCACTGGCGGGCGCACATGGCTACCAGCTACACGAGGCCTGCCGAGGTGGGTTTGCCCGGTTCGACGACGAACTGCTGGCCTTCATTGCCGACTGCGAGCAGCACACGGGGGTGCCGCTGGAAGCGCTCTATACCGGCAAGGCCCTGTTGGCCCTGCGCGATCATGTCGTCGCCGGGCTGTTGGCGCCCGGCAGCCGCATGATCTTCGTGCATACCGGCGGCCTGCAAGGCCGACGTGGTTATTTGTAGGGCAGCATGCGCAACAGCGTGTTGTCGCGCACCACATAGTGGTGGTAAAGCCCGGCCAGCGCATGCAGGCCGATCAGCCAGTAGCCCCAACTGCCGACGCGCTCATGCCAGCCCTTGATGAACTTGGCCTGGTCCGGGTTCGGGCCGATCAGGTGCGGCAGCTCCAGGCCGAAGAACGGTACCGGTTTGTCGGCGGCGCTGAGGATCAGCCAGCCGGCCAGCGGCATGCCGATCATCAGCAGGTACAGTGCCAGGTGCATCAGGTGGGCAAGGCCGGTCTGCCAGGCGGGCGGCTTGGGCAGGATCGGCGGGGTAGGCCGGCTCAGGCGCATCGCCAGGCGCAACCAGACCAGCACGAAGACACTGAGGCCAAGCATGAAGTGCAGGTCTTTCATCAGGTTGCGCTCGGCGCTGTCCTTGGGGAACAGGCCACGCAGTTCGATAAGGGCGTAGACAGCGGCCAGCAGCACCAGCATCAGCCAGTGCAGGGCAATGGACAGGCGTGCGTAATGCGGTGCTGGGGTGGATGAAACCATGATCAGTCCTCGTCATCAGGTTTGGATAGCGCTCTTGTTGGCGCTCAGGTGTCACTTTAATGGCTACCGGCAGCAGATAGTTGCGCCAGGCCTGTGAAAATTGTGTTGCCTGCACGGGCTTTTGTGCGGGCCAGCCTTGACCTGCGTCAGGCCTGCATCAATCACTGCGTAGCTGCGGCCAATTGTCAGCCACCAGAAACACCCGTTCGGCTTCCTGCCAGGCGCCATCGGCCTCCTGCTCAAGCCTTACCAGCAGTTGCGCCGGGGCCTGCGGGTCCAGCACATGCAGCCACGCTGCAAACTGCTCTGCCTGCCAGCATTGCGCCGCTTCGACCCGCGCTGGCGCCAGCCATGCGCTGCGCGGCAGCGGTTGCCAGCGCTCGCCAACCGCCATGGCCCAATCCCGCCGCCTGACCCAGCGCCCGCGCAGGTGCTGCGGGTTGGCGCCTTCCGGTTCCTCGGCATGCCCAGGCCACGGATAGAACAGATAGCCCCCCAGCCACATATGCGCCTGCACCTGCTGCGCCCCAAGCCGGGCCAGCGCCTGCTGGCTGTGCGCCCCCCGCGACATCGGCAACTGGTGCTGCGCCAGGTGGGCCAGCTTGGCCCCTAGCCGGTCATGACAGCCTGGCCCCAGCCAGGCCTGGGTATCGTGCCCGCCACTGGGCGGGCCCAGGTACAGCTTGATCGCCAATTCCAGGTGGTGGACCCCGTCTGCATCACGCAGCAGTACATCCAGCTCGCCCAAGGTCAGGCCGCCCTCGCGAATCGCCAGGTTGGCGGCCAGCAGTTCAATGCCCGGTGCGTGGCGCAGGGCGAATTGCCACAGGCGTTCGTAGTAAAGCCCCAGGCGCCGGCTGCCCAGTTTCGCCAGCCAATCGCGCAGCGGATGGTCATCCTTATCCAGCGCCCGCAGCCACTGCTCCAGGCGGTGCGGCTGCTGTGCCCACAGGCTGCCCGCCAGCGGGTGGCGCTGAGGGCAGGGCGTGCCAGCGAGCAAGGGCGGCGACAGCACTGCCCAGGCCAGGTCGCGTACGGCCGGGCGCTGCAGTTGCCGGGGCAGATCGTGGAGTTGGCTGAAGGGTGTCATCCTGCGAGCATAGCCGGTTTGCCGCTGCCCGGTGGTTTCGCCCATAATCGGCGCATAGTCACCCGCCGCAGAGCCTTGCAGGAGCCCCATGGAGCAATTTCGCAATATCGGTATCATCGGTCGCCTCGGCAGCTCGCAGGTGCTCGACACCATCCGCCGACTGAAAAAATTCCTCCTCGACCGCCACCTGCACGTGATTCTCGAGGACACCATTGCCGAAGTGCTGCCCGGGCATGGCTTGCAGACCTCCACGCGCAAGCTGCTGGGCGAAGTCTGCGACCTGGTCATCGTGGTGGGCGGCGACGGCAGCCTGCTCGGCGCCGCCCGGGCCCTGGCCCGTCACAACATTCCGGTGCTGGGCATCAACCGGGGCAACCTGGGCTTTCTCACCGACATCCGCCCCGACGAGCTGGAAGAAAAGGTCGCCGAGGTGCTCGACGGCCACTACCTGGTGGAAAACCGCTTCCTGCTGCAGGCCGAGGTGCGCCGCCATCACGAAGCCATTGGCCAGGGCGATGCGCTGAACGACGTGGTACTGCACCCGGGCAAGTCCACGCGCATGATCGAGTTCGAAATCTATATCGACGGCCAGTTCGTCTGCAGCCAGAAGGCCGACGGCCTGATCGTTGCCACCCCCACCGGCTCCACCGCCTACGCGTTGTCGGCTGGCGGCCCGATCATGCACCCCAAGCTGGACGCCATCGTCATCGTGCCAATGTACCCGCACACCCTGTCGGGGCGGCCGATCGTGGTCGACGGCAACAGCGAACTGAAGATCGTGGTGTCCAAGGACCTGCAGATCTACCCGCAGGTTTCCTGTGATGGCCAGAACCATTTCACCTGTGCCCCCGGCGACACCATCACGGTCAGCAAAAAACCGCAGAAGCTGCGCCTGATCCACCCGCTCGACCACAATTACTACGAGGTCTGCCGCACCAAGCTTGGTTGGGGCAGCCGCCTTGGGAGCAGTGACGACTGATGCTCGACCCGGCGCGCAGTTTCGACATCATCGGCGACGTGCACGGTTGTGCGCATACCCTTGAACGCCTGCTCGAGACCCTCGGCTACAAGCGCGTGGCCGGCGTGTGGCGCCACCCACGGCGCCAGGCGCTGTTCCTCGGCGACATCGTCGACCGTGGGCCACGCATCCGCGAGGCCCTGCACATCGTCCACGACATGGTCGAGGCTGGCCAGGCGTTCTGCATCATGGGCAACCACGAGTACAACGCCTTGGGCTGGGTCACGCCGGCGCTGCCCGGCAGCGGCAAGGCCTTCGTCCGCGAGCACACCCCGCGGCACGCCCGGCTGATCGACGAAACCCTGGCCCAGTTCGCCCAGCACCCCGCTGACTGGCACGACTTCGTCAACTGGTTCTACCAGCTGCCGTTATTCATCGATGCCGGGCGTTTCCGCCTGGTACACGCCTGCTGGGACCGGCAACTGATCGAGCCGCTGCGCCAGCAGTACCCCGACGGGCGCATCGATGAGCACTTCATCCAGGCTTCTGCCGTGAGCAACAGCTTCGCCGCCACCGTGTGCAACCGCCTGTTGCGCGGTACCGACATGCGCCTGCCCGACGGCCTGACCTTGACCGGCGGCGACGGCCTGACGCGCGCCTTCTTCCGCACCAAGTTCTGGGAGGAAGACCCGCAAACCTACGGCGACATCGTGTTCCAGCCTGATGCCCTGCCGGCCGAGGTAGCCAATGCGCCCCTCAGCCACAGCCAGAAAAATGCCTTGCTGCGTTATGCCGAAGACGAGCCGATGCTGTTCGTCGGCCACTACTGGCGCAGCGGCCACCCCGCGCCGATTCGCCCCAACCTGGCCTGCCTGGACTACAGCGCGGTGCTGTACGGCAAGCTGGCGGCCTACCGGCTGGACGACGAAACCCGCATCGACCCGCACAAGTTCGTGTGGGTCGACGTAGACCGCCCACAGGCCAACCAATGAACATAATCGAAGTGATGCGCCTGCCGCTGTCGGTCGACCTCAGCGGCTTCATTCACATGCTGCAGCGCCTGCAGGTGCCGCACCGGGTCAGCGAAGAGGGGGACGTGCAGGTACTCTGGGCGCCCGACACCCTGGCCGAAGACGTCCGCGAACTTTACCAGCGCTACCCGCAAGGCAACGCCGAGCTGCCGGCTGCCCCCGAGCCGGTGGCAGCGGGCATGTCTGCGAAAGTGCCGTCCCTGGCAGAACAGGCCCGGGCCTGCAAGGTCACCACGCTCACCCTGCTGGCGTGCTTCATCGTCGCCGGCCTGACCAGCCTGGGCGACAACTTCACCACCATCAGCTGGTTTACCTTCCTCGACTTCCGGGTGCAGGGCGACTACCTGTATTTCACCCCGCTGGCAGAAACCCTCGACCAAGGGCAATGGTGGCGGTTGGTATCACCCATGCTGCTGCACTTCGGCGTGCTGCATCTGGCCATGAACAGCCTGTGGTACTGGGAGCTGGGCAAGCGCATCGAGCTGCGCCAGGGCCCCTGGATGCTGCTGGGCCTGACCCTGCTGTACAGCCTGGTCTCCAACTTGGCGCAGCACTACACCAGCGGGCCGAGCCTGTTCGGCGGGCTGTCTGGCGTACTGTACGGCCTGCTGGGGCATGTATGGCTGTTCCAGTGGCTGGCACCGAACCGTTACTTCAACCTGCCCAAGGGTGTGCTGGTGATGATGCTGATCTGGCTGGTGGTGTGCCTGACCGGTGTGGTCGGCAGCCTCGGCCTTGGCCAGATCGCCAACGCCGCCCACGTTGGCGGGCTGCTCATCGGATGCCTGACCGGGCTCTTGGGTGGGGCGCTGGCCCGGCGTAAACTGTCGGCTTGAATCAGGAGACTGTATGTCCACTTTCGCGCAAATGATTGAAAACATCACCCCGGAAATCTACGAAAGCCTGAAACTGGCCGTGGAAATCGGCAAATGGTCGGATGGCCGCAAGCTCACCGCCGAGCAGAAAGAGCTGTCGCTGCAGGCCGTGATCGCCTGGGAGATGAAAAACCTGCCAGAAGACCAGCGCACCGGTTACATGGGCCCCCAGGAATGCGCGTCGAAGTCTGCACCGATCGCCAACATTCTGTTCAAGTCGGACTCGGTACATTGATCGAACTCGCTCGTGGCTCGTTGAGCAAAATGGCGGTAAGCCTGCAGGCGCCGGTGGTGCAGTACAGCTTCCGCCTGGGTGACACGCAGGTGCCGGTCAACCCGCTGATCGGCCAGCGCCTGCGCCTGGAATACCTTGGCGCCATTCACTGCAGCCATTGCGGCAAGCGCACCAAGACCAGCTTCAGCCAAGGTTACTGCTACCCGTGCATGACCCGGCTGGCCCAGTGCGATGTGTGCATCATGGCCCCGGAAAAATGCCATTACGAGGCCGGCACCTGCCGTGAACCGGCCTGGGGCGAACAGTTCTGCATGACCGACCACGTGGTCTACCTGGCCAACTCGTCAGGGATCAAGGTCGGCATCACCCGCGCCAGCCAACTGCCCACCCGGTGGCTCGACCAAGGGGCCAGCCAGGCCCTGCCGATCATGCGCGTGGCTACCCGCCAGCAGTCTGGCCTGGTCGAAGACGTGCTGCGCAGCCAGGTGCCCGACCGCACCAATTGGCGTGCACTGCTCAAGGGCGATGCCGAGGTGCTCGACCTGGCGGCCATTCGTGAGCAGGTATTCGACGCGTGCGCCGAGCGCCTGGGCGAGCTGCAGGGGCGTTTCGGGCTGCAGGCGATCCAGCCGCTGCCGGACGCCGAAGTGGTGCAGATCAACTACCCGGTCCAGGCCTACCCGCAAAAGATCGTCAGCTTCAACCTGGACAAGGACCCGGTCGCCGAAGGCACGCTGCTGGGCATCAAGGGCCAGTACCTGATCTTCGACACCGGTGTGATCAATATTCGCAAGTACACGGCCTACCAGTTGGCCGTGCTCCAGTAAAAAGGACCTGCACATGCGCACCGAACAACCGCAAGTGATCTACCTGAAGGATTACCAGGCGCCCGAGTACCTGATCGACGAGACGCACCTGACCTTCGAGCTGTTCGAGGACCACACCCTGGTTCACGCGCAGCTGGTGATGCGTCGCAACCCGGCACGCGGTGCCGGCTTGCCGCCGCTGGTGCTCGATGGCCAGCAGCTGGAGCTGCTGCGTGCCGCGCTGGATGACCGGGAATTGCAGGCCGCCGACTACCAGCTGGACGGTGACAGCCTGACCGTGCAGCCGCAAGCCGAGCACTTCACCCTCGACACCAGCGTGAAGATCCACCCGGAAAGCAACACTGCGCTCGAAGGTTTGTACAAATCCGGCAAGATGTTCTGCACCCAGTGCGAGGCCGAGGGGTTCCGCAAGATCACCTACTACCTCGACCGCCCGGACGTGATGAGCAGTTTCACCACCACGGTGATCGCCGAGCAGCATCGCTACCCGGTGCTGCTGTCCAACGGTAACCCCACCGGCAGCGGGCCGGCCGAGGACGGCCGCCACTGGGCCACCTGGGAAGACCCGTTCAAGAAGCCAGCCTACCTGTTCGCCTTGGTGGCCGGTGACCTGTGGTGCGTCGAAGACACCTTCACGCGCCAGTCGGGCCGTGATGTGCTGCTGCGCATCTATGTCGAGCCCGAGAACCTGGACAAGTGCGACCACGCCATGGTCAGCCTGAAGAAGTCGATGCGTTGGGACGAGGAAGTCTACGGCCGTGAATACGACCTGGACATCTTCATGATCGTTGCCGTCAACGACTTCAACATGGGCGCCATGGAAAACAAGGGCCTGAACATCTTCAACTCCAGCTGTGTGCTGGCCCGCGCCGAAACGGCCACCGATGCCGCGCACCAGCGTGTCGAAGGTGTGGTCGCCCACGAGTATTTCCACAACTGGTCGGGCAACCGCGTCACGTGCCGCGACTGGTTCCAGCTGTCGCTGAAGGAAGGGTTCACGGTGTTCCGCGATGCCGAGTTCAGTGCCGACATGAACTCGCGCACGGTCAAACGCATCGAGGACGTGGCCTACCTGCGTACTCACCAGTTTGCCGAAGATGCCGGCCCCATGGCCCACCCCGTGCGCCCGGACAGCTTCATCGAGATTTCCAACTTCTACACCCTGACAGTGTACGAGAAGGGCGCCGAAGTGGTGCGCATGGTCCGCACCTTGCTGGGTGCCGATGGTTTCCGCAAAGGCAGCGACCTGTATTTCGAGCGCCACGATGGCCAGGCGGTGACCACCGACGACTTCATCAAGGCCATGGAAGACGCCAACGGCGTGGACTTTACCCAGTTCAAGCGCTGGTACAGCCAGGCAGGCACCCCGCGCCTGGAAGTCAGCGAAGCGTACGACGCCGCCGCCCAGACCTACAGCCTGACGTTCCGCCAAAGCTGCCCGCCCACCCCGGACAAGGCCGAGAAGCTGCCGTTCGTGATCCCGGTGGAGTTGGGCCTGCTGGATGCTGCCGGTAACGACCTGCCGCTGCAACTGGCAGGTGAAGGCGCCGCCACGGCGGCCGAACCAGCCACCAGTCGGGTGCTGTCGGTGACCGAGGCCGAGCAGACCTTCACCTTCCAGGGTATCCAGGCCAAGCCGCTGCCGTCGCTGCTGCGTGGCTTCAGCGCCCCGGTCAAGCTCAGTTTCCCGTACGACCGCGACCAGTTGATGTTCCTGATGCAACATGACAGCGATGGTTTCAACCGCTGGGAAGCGGGCCAGCAGCTGGCGGTCCAGGTGTTGCAGGAACTGATCGGCCAGCACCAGCGTGGCGAAGCCCTGAAACTGGACCAGCGCCTGATCACGGCCTTGGGCACGGTACTGGGCAACCCGTCGCTGGACCCGGCCATGGTTGCCGAAATGCTCTCGCTGCCGGGTGAGGCCTACCTCACCGAAATCAGCCAGGTGGCCGACGTGGACGCCATCCATGCCGCCCGCGAGTTCGCCCGCCAGCAGATCGCCGAGCAACTGTTCGACGCGTTGTGGGCGCGCTACCAGGCCCACCGCGAAGCCTCGCGCAGCACTGCCTATGTGGCCTCGGCCGAGCACTTCGCCCGCCGCAGCCTGCAGAACATCGCCCTGTCGTACCTGATGCTGAGCGGCAAGCCGCACGTGCTGGAAGCGACCCTGGAGCAGTTCGAGCACTGCGACAACATGACCGAGCGCCTGACCGCGCTGGCGGTGCTGGTCAACTCGCCGTTCCAGGCCGAGCGGGCGAAAGCGCTGGAGGCGTTCGCCGAGCACTTCAAGGACAACCCGCTGGTGATGGACCAGTGGTTCAGCGTGCAGGCGGCCAGCACCTTGCCGGGCGGGCTGGCGCGGGTCAAGGCGTTGATGCAGCACCCGGCGTTCACCCTGAAGAACCCCAACAAGGTGCGTGCGCTGATCGGTGCGTTTGCCGGGCAGAACCTGGTCAACTTCCATGCCGCCGATGGTTCTGGCTACCGTTTCCTGGCTGACCTTGTGATCGAACTGAATGCGCTGAACCCGCAGATCGCTTCGCGTCAGCTGGCGCCGCTGACACGCTGGCGCAAGTATGACGAGGCGCGCCAGGCGCTGATGAAGGGCGAGCTGGAGCGGATTCTCGCTTCGGGTGAGCTGTCCAGTGATGTGTATGAAGTGGTGAGCAAGAGCCTGGCTTGAGGGCAATCGGGCTGCTTTGCAGCCCATCGCGACACAAGTCCGCTCCTACAGAGTAAGGTGCGATTGTAGGAGCGGCCTTGTGTCGCGATGGGCCGCACCGCGGCCCTGGCTTTTTCAGGCCGACAACAAAACATAACACCCCGCCCGTTGTAATCCCGCGAACATCCCCGCTACGATCCCTTCAAGCTGTTGCAGGCCTCTAGATCAGGCTTTTCGCAGTGCCTGCAATGCATTGACCCGCCGAATAAAAACACCAAGGGGACAGTCATGAGGGAACACAACAGGCGCCGCGCCTGGCCATTGGCAGCGGCATTGGCGCTGGCACTGGGCGCGTGGGCCGGCAGCGTGCAAGCCGCCAGTGCCGACCAGTACTCCACCGAATCGGCAAAGGCCAGCCAGAGCCTGTTGATCGGCACCACCCACGCCGGCAAGCGCCTGGTGGTGGTCGGTGATCGCGGCCATATCCTGTTCTCCGACGACCAGGGCAACACCTGGACCCAGGCCCGGGTACCTACCCGGCAGTTGCTCACGGCGGTGTTCTTCATCGACGACAAGCGCGGCTGGGCCGTCGGCCATGACGCCCAGGTGCTCACCAGCAGCGACGGCGGCGCCACCTGGACCAAGCAGTTCGAAGACCTTGCCCGTGAAGCGCCGTTGCTGGATGTCACCTTCCTGGATGCCCGGCATGGCTTTGCCGTGGGCGCCTACGGGGCCTTGCTGGAAACCACTGACGGCGGCCAGCACTGGCAGGACGTGGCCGAGCGCCTGGACAACCCCGACCACTTGCACCTCAACGGCATCACCCAGGTGCGCGATGCCGGCCTGTTCATCGTTGGCGAGCAGGGCGGCATGTTCCGCTCTGCAGATAACGGCCAGACCTGGGCCAAGGTGCAAGGCCCCTACGAGGGCTCGCTGTTTGGCGTGATCGGCACCCGTTCACCCCGCACCCTGCTGGCCTACGGCCTGCGCGGCAACCTGTTCCGTTCAGCCGACTTCGGTGACAGCTGGCAGCAGGTCGAACTGAAGGCCGCGCGCGGCAGCCTGGAATTCGGCCTGGCTGGCGCTGCGCTGCTGGCTGATGGCGCCCTGGTGCTGGTCGGCAACGGCGGCAGCGTGCTGCGCAGCACCGACGATGGCCAGACCTTCAGCGTGTACAACCGTGGCGACCGCATCGCCCTGGCCGGCGTCAGTGGTCTGGCCGATGGCGGCCTGCTGCTGGTGGGCCAGGGCGGTGTGCACCTGGCAACCGCGCAAGGTGCCGATCGCATTGCCGAG
The DNA here is from genome assembly GCF_003205245.1 of Pseudomonas sp. MB-090624. Taxonomy (NCBI): domain Bacteria; kingdom Pseudomonadati; phylum Pseudomonadota; class Gammaproteobacteria; order Pseudomonadales; family Pseudomonadaceae; genus Pseudomonas; species Pseudomonas sp. MB-090624. The sequence goes on from NZ_QJRK01000048.1 coordinate 45,878, forward strand.
GAGCCGCGCCAATGACCAGCCGGGAGAGCATCACCATGCATCCGCATCACCAGGACAAGCCTACGCTGCTCGAACGGCTGATCTTCAACAACCGCCCCGTGGTCATCGCCCTGTGCGTGCTGATCAGTATTTTCCTGTTCTGGCAGGCGACGCAGATTCGCCCCTCCACCAGTTTCGAGAAGATGATCCCGCTGCAGCACCCGTTCATCGAGCAGATGATGGAGCACCGCAACGACCTGGCCAACCTCGGCAACACCGTGCGCATCTCGGTGGAGGCGGTCAAGGGTGACATTTTCGACAAGGATTACATGGAGACCCTGCGCCAGATCCATGACGAGGTGTTTTACCTGCCTGGCGTCGACCGTGCCGGGCTGAAGTCGCTGTGGAGCCCCAGCGTGCGCTGGAGCGAGGTCACGGAGGAGGGCTTTTCCGGTGGCGAGGTGATCCCCAACACCTACAACGGCTCCCAGGACAGCCTCGATACCCTGCGCGACAATGTGCTCAAGTCCGGTCAGGTCGGGCGGCTGGTCGGCAACAACTTCAAGTCCAGTATCATCGATGTGCCACTGCTGGAAAGCTACCCTGACCCGCAGGACCCCAGCCGGTTGCTGAAACTGGATTACCAGCAGTTCTCGCACCTGCTGGAAGAGAAGGTGCGTGACAAGTTCCAGGCGCAGAACCCCAATGTGAAAGTGCACATTGTCGGCTTTGCCAAGAAGGTCGGTGACCTGATCGACGGCCTGGTGATGGTGGCGATGTTCTTCGGCGTCGCCCTGGTGATCACCTGGGTGCTGTTGTACTGGTTCACCTGGTGTATCCGCAGCACCATCGCCGTGCTCATCACCACCCTGGTGGCGGTGGTCTGGCAACTGGGGCTGATGCACGCGGTGGGCTTCGGCCTGGACCCGTACTCGATGCTGGTGCCGTTCCTGATCTTCGCCATTGGCATTTCCCACGGGGTGCAGAAGATCAACGGCATCGCCTTGCAGTCGAGTGACGCCGACAACGCGCTCACCGCTGCACGGCGTACGTTCCGGCAGTTGTTCCTGCCGGGCATGATCGCCATCCTGGCCGATGCGGTGGGCTTCATCACTCTGCTGATCATCGACATCGGGGTGATTCGCGAGCTGGCCATCGGCGCGTCCATCGGGGTGGCGGTGATCGTGTTCACCAACCTGATCCTGCTGCCGGTCGCCATCTCCTATGTCGGTATCAGCAAGAAGGCTATCGAACGCAGCAAGAAGGACGCCACCCGCGAACACCCGTTCTGGCGCCTGCTGTCGAACTTTGCCAGCGCCAGGGTGGCGCCGGTGTCGGTGGCGCTGGCGCTGCTCGCCTTCGGCGGGGGGCTGTGGTACAGCCAGAACCTGAAAATCGGCGACCTCGACCAGGGCGCGCCGGAGCTGCGCCCCGACTCGCGCTACAACCAGGACAACAACTTCGTCATCAGCAACTACTCCACCAGTTCCGATGTGCTGGTGATCATGGTCAAGACGCCGGCCGAGCAGTGTTCCATCCACTCGACCATGACCCCGATCGACGAGCTGATGTGGACCATGGAAAACACCCCCGGGGTCCAGTCGGCGATCTCCCTGGTCACTGTGTCCAAGCAGGTGATCAAGGGCATGAACGAGGGCAGCCTGAAATGGGAAACCCTGTCGCGCAACCCCGACATCCTCAACAACTCCATCGCCCGTGCCGATGGGCTGTACAACGGTGACTGCTCGCTGGCGCCGGTACTGGTGTTCCTCAACGACCACAAGGCCGAAACCCTGGAGCGGGTCACGGCGGTAGCCCAGGCGTTTGCCGACAGCCACAACAAGGAGGGCCTGCAGTTCCTGCTGGCAGCAGGCAATGCCGGGATCGAGGCCGCGACCAACGAGGTGATCAAGTCGGCCGAACTGACCATCCTGATCCTGGTGTACATCTGTGTGGCAGTGATGTGCCTGATCACCTTCCGCTCGTTGGCCGCTACCCTGTGCATCGTTCTGCCGCTGGTGTTGACCTCGGTGCTGGGTAACGCGCTGATGGCCTACATGGGCATCGGTGTGAAGGTGGCCACCTTGCCGGTGGTGGCGCTGGGCGTGGGCATTGGCGTTGACTACGGCATCTACATCTACAGCCGCCTGGAAAGTTTCCTGCGCGCCGGGTTGCCGTTGCAGGAGGCGTATTACCAGACCCTGCGCTCGACCGGCAAGGCAGTGCTGTTCACCGGGCTGTGCCTGGCCATTGGTGTGTGCACCTGGATCTTCTCGGCGATCAAGTTCCAGGCCGACATGGGCCTGATGCTGACCTTCATGTTGCTCTGGAACATGTTCGGGGCGTTGTGGCTGCTGCCGGCCCTGGCGCGGTTCCTGATCAAGCCGGAGAAAATGGTGGGCAAGCAAGGGGGGTCGATTTTCGCCCATTGAAGGCAGGGGGCCGCGTTGCGGCCCAATCGCCGGCAAGCCAGCTCCCACAGGGATCGCCTTAGGGCTGACAGGTGTTTGCCACAAGGTATGGCAGCGCCTGTTAGAGCGAGCGCCGCCCGCGCGGCGCAATCGCGAGCTGCGCTCGCTCCGTTTGTTTCGGGCCAATTATTCCTGTTGGATTTGCGCGCGAACGCCTTGGTGCATGCCTCAATATCGCGCCGTACAAACAAGGCGGCCGCGCGCGCCTGTCACAGGCGTTACTGGCCCGAAACAAACGTAGGAGCGAGCGCAGCTCGCGATTGCGCCGCGCGGGCGGCGCTCGATCTCACAGGCGCTGAAGATGCTCCGGCTACCCTTGCCAGGAACCATAGAATCTCCCACTGGGATGTCACAGGGTTATACTGGCAGCACTTCCCTGACAGGTAACCCAATGTCCTCCCTCAGCCACGCCCTGCAGTCCTGCGACATGCTCCTGATCGACGGCCTGCACGCCTTCGAGTTCACCGCCGATACCACTGGCCTGCGCGTCGAGTGCATGGACGGCCGCCAACTGCGCCGCTGGTCGTTTACCCCCGAGCAGGTCGCCGCGGCGACCGCCATGGGAGACGAGTGGCAACTGGACGATGCCAATGGCGCGCATCGGCTAGTCTGCATGAGTGCCTTTCGCGCCCCGGATGAAGACCAAGATGAACCGCACCTGGACGACCCTGCTGACCGCTAGCCTGATGAGCCTGACTATCCCGACCCACGCCGCGACCCTGCTGGTGGGCAGCTATACCGATGGTGCCAGCCAGGGTATCTACCGCTACCAGTTCGACGAACAACGGGGCCACATCGACCCTACCCCGCAGCAAGTGGTGAAAAGTGTCAGCCCGTCGTGGCTGGTGCTGTCGGCCGACCGCCGCCTGCTGTTCGCTGTCAATGAAACCCCGGGCGGCAATGCCAGCAGTTTCAGTGTCAGTGCGAAGGGCGACATCAAGCCGCTCAACCAAGTGGCCAGCCAAGGCGACGAGCCAACCCATGCCAGCCTCAGCCATGACCAGCGCTACCTGTTCGTGGCCAACTACGCGGTCAACCCTGACCCCGGCGGCAGCCTGGCAGTGATGCCGGTAGCCAGGGACGGTCAGCTCAAGCCGGTCGTGCAGCAATTGCAACACCGGCCCAGCGGCGTCAACCGCGAGCGCCAGGCGGGGGGGCATGTGCATTCACTGGTGTCGTCACCCAATGGGCAATATCTGTACGCCAGCGACCTCGGTGCCGACAAGGTATTCATCTACCGCTACGACGGCGCCAGCCCGGACCAGCCGTTGAGCCCGGCCACGCCGTCGTCGGTGGCGTTGCCGCCAGGCAGCGGACCACGCCACCTGCTGTTCGATGCCACGGGGCAGCATGCCTACCTCACGTTGGAAATGAGCGGGGAAGTGGTGATGTTCAATGTCAACGGTGCGGGCCTGACCGAGGGTCAGCGCCTGGCACTCACCGAAGCCTCGGCGTCGACGGCCAAGGCGGCGGGCGGGTTGCACCTGTCGGCCGACGGGCGCTTCCTGTACGTGAGCAATCGCGGTACAGCGAATGAAATCGTGGTGTTTGCGGTTGGCAAGGGCGACGGCAAGCTGACGTTTGTGCAGCGCCGCGCCGTCGAAGGCGACCACCCTCGCGAGTTTGCCCTGGACCCCAGCAACCGCTTCCTGGTGGTGGCGAACCAGAAGAGCAACCAGATCGTGGTCATGCGCCGTGACGCCGAGACTGGCAAGCTGGGCGAGACGGTGCAGATCCTGGCCCAGGACGCACCCTCGGACTTGAAGTTCATCGACTGATATCAACACCAGGCCTTGTAGGAGCGGCCTTGTGTCGCGAAAGGGCCGCAGCGCGGCCCCGGCAATGTCGGCGGTAACGCGAGAACCCGGGGCCGCTGCGCGACCCTTTCGCGACACAAGGCCGCTCCTACAGGGAGCCGGGTGAAGCTGCTACCTGGCCATGATCGAGCGGAACAGGTCTGACGCCAACCACCCCTCCAGCCAGCTCCGCAGCCGCGGATAAGCGGCCTCGGCGAACCACTGGGGTTCCACCCCGGCAAACTGGCGCATCAGGGGCAGCAAGGCGGCGTCGGCGATGCTCGGCAGGTCAGCCAACAGATACGGCCGGCTCTCCAACAACCCTTCGAGCTCCGCCAGCCAGGCCTCGGCCTGCTGGCGGTAGTACGCGCGAGGGTGCTGCGGGTAGCGCTCGGCATACTTGTACAGGTTCACCTGCGACTTGAACGTGCTGTCATTACGCGCGATCAGGGCATGCGCCTGCTGCGCCGCCGCGGGGTTCGCGCGCAGTTGCCAATCCTGCGGGTCGTTCTGCGCCAACGCCCAGCGCATGATATCCAGGCTCTCTTCCAGCACCTGGCTGCCGGTGTCCAGCACCGGCACCGTGCCCTTGGGGGACAAGGCCAGCAGTTCTGCCGGCTTGTTCTTCAGCGCCACTTCGCATACCTCGACCTCACAGCCCGCATAGCGCAGGGCCAGGCGCGCGCGCATGGCCCACGGGCAGCGACGGAACGAGTACAGGATCACCCGCACACCTGCACTTCGCTCAGGCCATTGCCTTGGCGGCGTACCTGAATCTGCACCGGGATGCGCTCGTGCATTTCCTGCACGTGGGAAATCACTGCCACCTTGCGCCCCTGTGCCTGCAAGCCGTCCAGGGCATCCATGGCCAGCTGCAGCGACTCGGGGTCCAGGCTGCCGAAACCTTCATCGATGAACAGCGATTCGATGCGCAGGGTGCTGGAAGCCATCGAAGCCAGGCCAAGGGCCAACGCCAGCGACACCAGGAAGGTTTCGCCGCCGGACAGCGAGTGCACCGAGCGCAGCTCGTCGCCCATTTCGGTGTCCAGGACCAACAGGCCCAGGGCACTGCCGCCTCGCTTGAGGCGGTAACGGCGGGCCAGTTGGCGCAGTTGGCTGTTGGCATGGTGCAACAGCAGGTCAAGGTTGTAACCCTGGGCGATCTTGCGGAACACATCGCCCGAGGCCGAGCCGATCAGGGCATTCAGGCGGGCCCAGCGCTGCCACTGCTGGCGGGCTTGCTCAATCTCGGCTGCCAGTGCCTGATGGGCCTGCTGGCGACGCTGGTCATCGGCCTGCTGCGCCCGCAGTTCGGCGCATTGCTGCTCGTGGCTGGCCATGCGCTCGCGCAGTTCCAGCAGGGCTTGCTCGAGGGCTTCGGCCGTAGTGTCCACGCTCATGTCGGCCACGTGCTGTTGCAGGCGCTGTTCGCGTTCCTGCAGCAATACGCGGCTTTGTTCGATAGCTTTTTCCGCGCTTTGCAAGCGCTGGCGCAATGCTGCGACCTGCGCATCCTCCATGGCCAGCAGGCGGTCCAGCCCGGCGTCATCCAGCTCCGGGTGCTGGCTGCGCCACTGCGCAATCTGGCCCTGCAACTGCTGGCATTCGGCAACCAGCGCCTGTTGCTGCTGGCCGTCGGCCTTCAGCTCGCTGGCCAGTTGCACGGCTTGCGTGCGCAGTTCCTGCAGGCGCTGGGCGGTGTCGGCGTCCAGGGCGCGGGCTTGGTCCAGCGCGGCGTCCATGTGCTGTTGCCAGGCTTCGGCAGTGGCGTGTTCACCGAGCAGTTCGCCGAGGGCAGCCTGGGCCTGCTGGCGCTGCTCGTCCAGGGCGGCAAGTTGTTGCTGCAACTGCTGCAGGCCTTGCACCCGGGCCTGGTGCTGGTCGCGCAGCTTGTCGAGTTGGGTTTGCCGGGCCTGCTGTTCTTCCAGTTCGTCCTTGCGCTGTTCCAGTTGCTGCAAGCGCTGGGCGATCTGCTGGTCCAGGGCCAGGAAAGCATTGGCCGGGTCTTCGTCGAGTGCCTTCAGGGCCTGCTCGGGCAGCACCCCGGCCAGGTCGTGCAAGCCTTGCTGCAACTGCTGCTCGTCGTTGGCCAGGGCCTGGTGCTGTTGTTCGAGGTGGCGCTGGGCCTGCTGTTGAGCGTCTTGGGCGGCCTGCAGTTGCTGGGTGAGGCGGGCAGCATCGCGTTGCAGCGTGAGCAGCGCGCTCTGGCGTTTCTCGTCCTGCGCAATTTCCGCCTCCAGGCGCTGCAGCTGGCTGGCCAGCCAGGTGCTACGGGCCTTGTCATCCTGCGGGGCCAGAGCTGGCCACAGGCTGTGGGCCTGCACTTGCGCCACCAGCGGTTGCAACTGATCGCCCAGTTGCTGCTGTTGCTGCTGGAACTCCTTGAGCTGGGCGTTGACCACCCCCAATTGGGTGCGCAGCTCGACCAGCTTGGCGTTGAGGGTGTCGACCTGTCGCTGCGCGGCAGCTTCTTCAGCCTGGTCATGCCGACCCAGGCTGTGCAGCAGTGCGTCAGGCTGGTGGAACGGGTGTTCGGCACTGCCGCAGACTGGGCAAGGTTCGCCATCGCGCAATTGGTCGCGCAGTGCCTCCACGCTGGTGGTGCGCGCCAGGCGTTGCCGCTCCAGCAACTGGCGGGTGAGGTTGAGCGCCTGTTCGGCCGCCTCCAGCTCGGCCTTCGCCGCGGTGCCTTCGCTGATCAACTGCTGGCGTTGCTGCATGGCCTGTTGCTGGCGTTCACGAACGCTGTCCAGTTGCTGGCGCAGTTCCAGTTCGCGGCCGTGCAGGCGCGACATTTCTTCAACGGCGCGCTGCTGCTTGCGGTTGTCCTGCAGCATGCCGCCGAGCAGGTCGATCTGCTCGGCCAGGGCCTGGGGTTCGGCCTTGGCTTCGCGGAACAGCAGCTCGTAGGCGTCTCGCTCGGCCTGCAACTGCACATTGGCCTGGCTGGCCTGGGCCTGCAGGCCGGGCAGCTCTTCGCGGCCCTTGGCCAGGCGGCCGCCAATCAGCATCACCTGTTTGAGTTGCGGCAGGTAGGCGTGCCACGCACTGGCCAAGCCTGCCAGGTGCTCGCTGTCGGCAAGGGCACTGTCGATCTGCGCCAATTGCTGCAGGCAGCGCTGCTGGTTGGCCTCCAGCTGTTGCAACTGCTGCTGGCCATCGGCGACGTGTTGTTCAGCCTGTTGGCTGCTGCTGCGTTGCGCGGCCAGCGCTTCGTCCAGGCGCGCCAGGTTGTCCTGGGCGGCGAAGGCCTGGCGCAGGCGTGGGGCACTCTCGCCGTGTTGCGCCTGGCTGTCGGCGAGCGCCTGGCGTGCGGCGTTCAGTGCTTGCTCCAGGGTATTTGCGCGTGCCTGGAGTTCGTCCTGCTGCTGTTGCTGCTGCGCAATTCTTGCCGCCAGTGGGGCCAGTTGTGCGTTCAGCGCCTGCTGGCGGTGGAACTGGTGGCGCTGAGGTGCCAGGCGCTCCAGGCGCAGCAGGTCCAGGCGCGGTTCGGCCAACTGCTGCCAGTCCTGCTCGGCGGCCTGCAGCGCGCGGACCGCCTCGGCGTGCTGGGCTTGCAGCCGGTTTTGCTCGTGCAGCCAGTTGCGTTGCTGTTCCAGCTGGCGCTCACCGGCCTGGTCAGCCTTCAGGTGCTGCTGCGCCTGCTCCAGTTGCTGGTCGAGCTGGGCGCGGGCTTCGGCGTCCATCGGCAGCAGGTGGCTGGCGCGCGCGAGCAGTTCGTTGTGCACCTCACCGGTCTCGCGGGCCTTGCTGAACGCGCGCTGGCCCAGGCGGGTGTAGATGGCGGTGTTGGTCAGTTTTTCCAGCAGTTCGCTGCGCTCTCTGTCGTCGGCCTTGAGAAACGCGCCAAACTCGCTCTGGGCCAGCATCACCGCGCGGGTGAACTGCTCGAAGTTCAGGCCCAGGCGGGCTTCGACCAACTGTTTGTATTCGTTCTTGCCGCTGGCCAGGACCTGCTCGCTGTCCAGGTCGTAAAAGCTCTGGCGGCTGTGCTGCAACTTGCCGTTGGCCTTGTCGCGGGCGCGGTTGGCTTCCCAGCGGGCACGGTAGCGGCGGCCGTCGACGCCGACGAAATCGACTTCGGCAAAGCCGCTGCCGGTACCACGGCGTAGCAGGTTGCGCGGGTCGGATGTGGGGATGTCGCCGTCGGCATCCGGCACCTTGGCTTCGCGACCGATGTCATTGAGCCGCGGTACGGTGCCGAACAGGGCCAGACACAGGGCGTCGAGCAGGGTGCTCTTGCCGGCGCCGGTGGGCCCGGTAATGGCGAACAGGCCGGCGCTGGCCAGGGGCTCGGCAGTGAAGTCGATGTCGACAGGGCCAGCCAGCGATGCCAGGTTCTTCAGGCGGATGGCAAGAATCTTCATGGCTGTTCCTCTTCCTGCTGCACGTCCTGCAACAGCAGGGCAAAGTCGGCCAGCGCCTGCTCGTCGACAGCGCTGCCGTAGGCTTGCTCCCAGGCCCGGCTGAACAGGTCTTGCGGGGTCATCTGGGCCAGTTCGACAAAGGCCAGGTCATCATCTTCGCTACTGTTGCGCCCAGCATACTCGGCACTGATGCGCACCAGCCGCACTGCCTTGCCCGCCAGCGCGGTCTCGATCTGCTGGCGCAGGTCCGGTTGCGGCTCGTCGAGAATGACCCGCACCTCCAGCCAGGGTTGGCGATTGGGGTCTTCCAGCAGGTCGATTACCGGCAGGTCTGCCATTTGCTGTAACAGCTCACCCAGCGGTGCCGGGCCGATGCGTTGCAGGGCCACGGCGCGCGGTACCGGGCGCGGCTCGACGCTGACCAGGCCGCTGCCGTCCAGTTCCACCTCCAGCACCTGGTGCGGGTAGTTGATTTCGGCGAACGACAGTGGGATCGGTGAGCCGCTGTAGCGGATGCGTTCTTCGCGGTTGACCTTCTGTGGCTTGTGCAGGTGGCCGAGGGCGACATAGCTGATGGCCTTGTCGAACAGCTTGGCCGGCAGCGCCTCGGCGTTGCCGATGATCAGGCTGCGCTCGGAGTCTTCCGACACTGCGCCCCCGGCCATGTGCGCATGGCTGATGGCAATCAGCGCCTGGTCTTTCTTGCGTTTTTGCAGTGCTGCGGCGATCAGTTGCTGGTGCACCTGGGTGATGCCTTGCAGGTAGTCGTCGCCCAGGTGGGGGCCGGTGACTTCGGCCGGCCGCAGGAACGGCAGCGCCAGGCACCAGGCTGCGACTTTGCCGCGGCCATTGGTCAGCGGGATCAGCAGCCGCTCGGCATCCAGTTGGCCTTCGTCCAGCCAGTGCACACGGCCCAGGGCGTGGGTGCGCAGGCGGCGCATGAGTGCGGCAGGCAGCTCGATGCGCGAGCCGGAATCGTGGTTGCCGGCGATCATCACGATGTCCAGCTTGGGCTGTTGTTCATGCGCCTGGACGATGAAGTCGTACAGACGCTCCTGGGCTTTGACCGGGGGGTTGACCGTGTCGAAGATATCGCCGGCGATCAGCAGCGCATCCGGCTGGCGCAGGCGAAGCTGGCCGAGCAGCCAGTCGAGGAAGCAGGCGTGTTCGAAATCGCGTTCCTGGCCGTGCAGGCTTTGGCCCAGGTGCCAGTCGGAGGTATGAAACAGACGCATGGATGACCTGTGGTGTCGAGTCGAGCAAGCCAGAGGGCTTGGCTTTGGGGATGGGCGTTGCGCGAGGGCGGTATGGTAACCCAAGCAG
>NZ_QJRK01000049.1:0-54728 GCF_003205245.1 Pseudomonas sp. MB-090624
CCCCTGCGCTGCGCTCCGGGGTTCCCTCGCTACGGGCATGCTCCCGGGAGTACGCGCTGCAGGCCCCATCCCTGGGGCCTCAGCGCTTGACGGGCATCCATGCCCGTCACCTCCCTCCGCATGCCCTTCGCTCGGCCTCCTGAAGTCGCGAAGATCAAGATCAAGATCAAGATCAACAGCCAGATCAGAAGCCGTGCGGGGGGGTGGTAGGCGGCGCGAAGCCTCTGACCCGCCGTAGGGGCGCAAAGGGCCTTGGCAACGCCCGTCCGGACGTATGGCCTGCAAAGCCGCGCTTGGACCCCGCCGCGTGATGCGCGACAATAGCGATCATTTTCGGAGCCCCCCATGACCGATTTCACCCCCGACGCCATCCTCGATGCCACCGGCCTGAACTGCCCGGAGCCGGTGATGATGCTGCACCAGCACGTACGCAACCTGGCCGCCGGCGGCCTGCTCAAGGTCATCGCCACCGACCCGTCCACCCGCCGCGACATTCCCAAGTTCTGCAACTTCCTCGGCCACGAACTCGTGCAACAGCAGGAAGACGCCGGCACCTTCCTTTACTGGATTCGCAAAAAAGCCGACTGAAACCCTGTGCAACCCACCCGGCGATGCGCCTACACTGCGCTCCCCAGACAGGAGAGCGCCATGCTGATAGTTGCCGACGAAAACATCCCGCTGCTCGATGCCTTCTTCCAAGGCTTCGGGGAAATTCGCCGCTACCCCGGCCGAAGCCTCGATGCCGCCAGCGTCAAGGACGCCGATATCCTGCTGGTACGCTCGGTGACCAAGGTTGACCGCACATTGCTCGAAGGCAGCCGGGTACGCTTCGTCGGTACCTGCACCATCGGTACCGATCACCTCGACCTGGACTATTTCGCCGAAGCCGGCATTCGCTGGAGCAGCGCGCCAGGCTGCAATGCCCGCGGCGTGGTCGATTACGTGCTGGGCAGCCTGCTGACCCTGGCCGAACTGGATGGCGTTGCGCTGCCCGAACGGGTCTACGGCGTGGTCGGTGCAGGTGAGGTCGGGGGGCGGCTGGTACGTGTGCTGCGCGGCCTGGGCTGGAAGGTGCTGGTGTGCGACCCGCTGCGCGAGGCCGCTGAAGGCGGTGACTACGTCAGCCTGGAAACCATTGTCCAGCAGTGTGATGTGATCAGCCTGCATACCCCGTTGCAGCGTAGCGGCGGCTACCCCACCTGGCACTTGCTGGGCCAGGCGCAATTGGCACAATTGCGCCCGGGTGCCTGGCTGGTCAACGCCAGCCGTGGGCCGGTGGTGGACAACGCCGCCCTGCGCGAGCTGCTGCTGCAGCGCGACGACATCCATGCCGTGCTGGATGTATGGGAAGGCGAGCCGCAAGTCGACCTGCAACTGGCCGACCTGTGTACCCTGGCGTCACCGCATATTGCCGGTTACAGCCTCGACGGCCGCCAGCGTGGCACCGCGCAGATCTACCAGGCCCTGTGCCGCTTCCTCGGGGTGGATGAGCAGGTTCAACTGGCCGACCTGCTGCCGCGCCCGCCGCTGGCGCAAATCGAGCTGGATGCCAGCGCCGACCCGGCCTGGGCCCTGGCCACCCTGTGCCGCGCCGTGTACGACCCGCGCCGTGACGATGCCGACTTCCGCCGCAGCCTGAGCGCCGACCCACAACAACAGCGTGCCGCGTTCGACCAGTTGCGCAAGCAGTACCCAGCGCGACGCGAAATCGAGGGGCTGGCGGTGCGCCTGCGGGGCGAGGCGCCGCAGTTGGCGCAACTGGTCAGTGCGCTGGGTGGCGTATTGGTCTGACGGCGTGCCGGCCGCTGCACGGGCATTCGCCCGGATGAGAGCGCCCAGCCGGGCCTGGCCGCATGAGGCCAGTGCAGAACTCAGGGCAAATAAAAACCCGGCGCAGGCGCCGGGTTGCAAAAAATTCGCCGCTCAACCTTTGCGCACGCGCTCGACCCGGCTCTGTTCCAGGGCCTTGCAAGCCTGCTGGATCATCTGCTCGGTGATGGGTACTTCGCGCCCCTGGGCATCAATGATCGAACCGCATACCTGGGGTTGCTGGTTCGGCCGGGGCTGCTGGTTGTCGCTGGTAGGCTGCAAGCTCATGCATGGTCTCCTCATCAGGTGAACACTCAGGGTAGTCCTGCACCGTGACTGGCCTGTGACGACAGGCTCGTCACGGCAATACCAGTCCAACAGAAACGCTGGCAAAGCTCCATACCCTGGTTAGATCGATAGGCTATAGCCACCTGCCCGCGTTCCCCAGCCCTGATGAGTGGTAGTCTGGGCCTTCGCCACACATAGTGATCGTCGCCATGTCCGAATCGGTTTCCCCGCAACCACGCCGGGCATTGCGCCTGGCCTGGCAGTTCGTTCGCCCCTATCGCCGGCAGGTTCTGCTGGCCTTGCTGGCACTGGTGGTCACTGCGGGCATCACCTTGTCGATGGGCCAAGGCATCCGGCTGCTGGTCGACCAGGGTTTCATGACCCGTTCCGCGCACCAGCTCAACCAGACCATCGGGCTGTTCCTGCTGCTGGTATTGGCCCTGGCGGTGGGTACGTTCAGCCGTTTCTACCTGGTGTCCTGGATTGGCGAGCGCTGCGTGGCCGACATGCGGCGGGCCGTGTTCAACCACCTGATCGGCCTGCACCCCGGCTTTTTCGAGGATAACCGCAGCGCCGAGATCCAGTCGCGGCTGACAGCAGACACCACGCTGCTGCAATCGGTCATCGGTTCGTCGCTGTCGATGTTCCTGCGCAATGCATTGATGGTGCTGGGCGGTGTGGTGCTGCTGTTCATTACCAACCCCAAGCTCACCAGCATCGTGGTGGTGACCCTGCCGCTGGTGTTGGCGCCCATCCTGCTGTTTGGTCGCCGCGTACGCAGGCTGTCGCGGCAGAGCCAGGACCGGGTCGCCGATGTAGGCAGCTACGTGGCCGAGACGCTGGGGCAGATCAAGACTGTGCAGGCCTACAACCATCAGGCACATGACCGCGCACTTTTTGCCGACACGGTCGAGGCGGCATTCACCGTGGCGCGCAAGCGCATTGCCCAGCGGGCCTGGCTGATCACTCTGGTGATCGTCTTGGTGCTGGGGGCGGTTGGGGTGATGCTGTGGGTGGGCGGCATGGATGTGATCGCCGGGCGCATATCCGCCGGCGAACTGGCCGCCTTCGTGTTCTACAGCCTGATCGTCGGCAGCGCCTTCGGCACCCTCAGTGAAGTGATCGGCGAACTGCAGCGCGCTGCCGGTGCTGGCGAGCGCATCGCCGAACTGCTGGCCGCACGCAGCGCAATCCTGCCGGGCTGTGCCGCCTCGGGCCTGCCGGGGCAGAGGGCCCGCGGGCACATCGAGTTGCAGGAACTGGTGTTCGCCTACCCGTCACGGCCCACCGTGGCAGCGGTAGCTGGCCTGAGCCTGGTCATCGAGCCTGGCCAGACCGTGGCCCTGGTCGGCCCATCAGGGGCCGGCAAGTCGACCTTGTTCGATCTGTTGCTACGGTTTTACGACCCCCAGCAAGGGCGCATCCTGCTCGACGGCCAGCCGCTGACAGAATTCGACCCTGACCAGCTGCGACGGCAGTTTGCCCTGGTTGCACAGAACCCTTCGCTGTTCCGTGGCACGGTGGAAGCCAATATCCGCTATGGCCGCCCCGAGGCGAGCCAGGCCGAGGTCGAAGCCGCAGCCCGCGGCGCCCATGCCGATGAATTCATTCGGCAGTTACCTCAGGGCTACCAGACACCGCTGGGGGAGGGTGGCATCGGGCTTTCCGGCGGCCAGCGCCAGCGCCTGGCGATTGCCCGGGCGCTACTGGTGGACGCGCCGATCCTGTTGCTGGACGAAGCCACCAGCGCCCTCGACGCGCAAAGCGAACACCTGATCCAGCAAGCACTGCCCCGCCTGATGGCCGGGCGTACCACGCTGGTCATCGCCCATCGGCTGGCCACGGTCCAGCACGCCGAGCGCATCGCGGTCATCGACCAGGGGCGCTTGGTGGCGGTGGGCACTCATCGCCAATTGATCGAGCAAAGCCCGCTGTATGCCCGGCTGGCGGCCTTGCAGTTCACCAGTGCCTGACACAGGGGTGACGGGGGCAGTGCAGGGGTGGCTATCGGCTTTCAACGCCACCGTTGGTGGCAGTTTCCAGGCACAAAAAAGCCCGCATCAGCGGGCTTCTGGAGGATCTGGTCGGAGAGACAGGATTCGAACCTGCGGCCTTCTCGTCCCGAACGAGACGCGCTACCTGGCTGCGCTACACTCCGATGAACAAAATCCTACTGCATCGTGTTTTTGCTCGCAAGCCCCTGTTGTGCAAAGGGGGTTTGCTGAAAACGCGGCGCGGTTACAGCTCTTTCACGGTGCGGATCTGGTCTTTGTTCAGGCGGGTGCGCTTGCCGTCCAGCTGCTCGAATTCGTAGAAGCCGGAGTCTTCGTCGTAGGACGGTTTATCCGTCGCCTGGATTTCTCGGCCATCGTTCAGGGTGATAACGGTTGGGGTGGAGCAGCCGGCAAGGGTGCCCAGGCCCAAAGCGAGCAGGAAGGCGGGTAGGGTCCGTTTGATCATCGTGGTTCTCCAAGTGCGATGGTGCTAGATGACATTTATGACGCAGGACTTTAGTGCAAGTTCACTGCAAGTGCATCATAGCGATAAATCTGCGCGGTTGATCCAGGGCAAGTTTGTTGGGCGCAACCCGGTAAAAGTGCGCTGTGATATAACTGCGGCCAACCTATCCTGTTGTGACGGACCCCCATGAAAGCCAAGGCAGATACCCCCTTTGTGCCGCTGAATATCGCGGTGCTCACCGTTAGCGACACCCGCACGCCCGACACCGATACCTCTGGCCAGATGTTCGTCGACCGGTTGAGCGAGGCCGGCCATCACCTGGCAGAGCGGGTATTGCTCAAGGACGACCTGTACAAGATCCGCGCACAGGTTGCCACCTGGATCGCCGACGAACGCGTGCAGGTGGTGCTGATTACCGGCGGCACTGGCTTTACCGGCCGCGACAGCACGCCGGAGGCGGTGGCCTGTCTGCTGGACAAGCAGGTCGATGGCTTTGGCGAGTTGTTCCGGCAGATCTCCGTGCCGGATATCGGTACGTCCACGGTGCAGTCGCGGGCCTTGGCCGGCCTGGCCAATGGCACCCTGGTGTGCTGCCTGCCGGGCTCGACCAATGCCGTGCGCACCGGTTGGGACGGCATTCTTGCCGAGCAACTCGACGCCCGCCATCGGCCATGCAACTTTGTCCCGCACCTGAAGCAGGCAATGGCCTGTGACAGCCGTGGCTGAGGTCAGTCAGCCACGGCCGCTGATGCCGGTAGAGCAAGCCCTGGAACAATTGCTGGCATTGGCCGAGGCGGCACCGATTCAGGAGACTGAAAACCTGCCCCTGGCCGAGGCGGAGGGCAGGGTACTGGCGACCGACCTGGTGGCCTCGCTCGACCTGCCGCCCTGGCCGAACAGTGCCATGGACGGCTACGCCCTGCGCCTGGCCGACTGGCAGGGCCAGCCGTTGCCCGTCAGCCAGCGCATCTTCGCCGGCCATGCGCCACAGCCTCTGCAGCCGGGCACCTGTGCCCGGATCTTTACCGGCGCCCCGGTGCCGGCAGGTGCCGATTGCGTCGAGATGCAGGAAAACACCCAGGTGCTGGAGGATGGCCAGGTACGTTTCGTCGAGGCGCTGCACGCCGGGCAGAACATTCGCCCGCAGGGCCAGGAAACCCGCAAGGGCGAGCAGGTGATGAACGCCGGCACGCGCCTGGGGCCGATCGAACTGGGTCTGGCGGCGACCCTGGGCCACGCCCGGCTCGAGGTGGTACGCAAGGTCAAAGTGGCGGTGCTGTCCACCGGCGACGAACTGGTCGAGCCCGGGCTGCCGTTGGGGCCCGGGCAAATCTACAACAGCAATCGTCGGCTACTGGTCAGTTGGTTGCAGCGCCTGGGGTGCGAGGTGGTCGATGCCGGCATCCTGCCGGATGACCTGGCGCAGACCCGCGCCTGCCTGGCCGGGCTGGGCCACGTCGACCTGATCCTGTCCACTGGCGGCGTGTCGGTGGGCGAGGCCGATTACCTGGGGGCCGCACTGCGCGAAGCGGGCGAGTTGGCGCTGTGGAAGCTGGCGATCAAGCCGGGCAAACCGCTGACCTTCGGCCATTACCAGGGCGTGCCGGTGATCGGCCTGCCGGGTAATCCGGCCTCGACCCTGGTCACCTTTGGCCTGCTGACCCGGCCCTACCTGCTGCGGCGCCAAGGGGTGGGCAATGTCATGCCGCTGCGCTTCGACATGCCGGCGGGGTTTGACTGGCCCAAACCCGGTAGCCGCCGCGAATACTTGCGTGCGCGCATCGAGGACGGCCAGGTGCGCATCTACAAGAACCAGAGTTCGGGTGTGCTGCGCAGCGCAGCCTGGGCCGACGGGCTGGTGGAGGTGCGCGAAGGCAGCACGCCGAAAACGGGTGACAGCGTGCCATTCATTCCCTTCAGCGAACTACTTGGCTGAACGCCCCAGCCAGGCATCGGCCAGCGGCCCTGGCACCGGTGCTGCCTGGGTCAGGCGCATGTGCACGGTTTCCAGTTGATGAGCCGCCACGCTCCAGTCGTGGCGCTGGCGGGCGAACTGGCGCCCGGCCGCGCTCAACTGGCTCATGCGCCAGGGCTGGTTGAGCAACTGGGTGATCAGCAGGGCCAGTTGATCACTGTCATCGCTGCCCAGGTAATGCTCGCCGTTGTTCACCGCCAGCCCGGAAACGCCCTTGCCGGTACTGATGACCGGCAAGCCGGCAGCCATTGCTTCAAGGATTTTCACCTTCGAGCCACCGGTATAGCGCAGCGGCGCAAAAAACAGGGCTGAGCGGCTTTGCAGCTCACGCAGATCGGGGCGATAGCCGAGCCATTCGATCCGCGGGTCATTCCAGTGCAGCTTCCAGCTGGCCGGCATTGCATGCCCGGCAATCGCCAGGCGCACGGCCGGGTTGCTCAGCCACACCTGCGGCATGATGTCTTCCAGCGCCCACTCGATGGCTTCCAGGTTGGCGCCGTATTCAAAATTGCCGACAAACAGCAGGCGCTGGCTGTGCAGCGCCGGCTGCACCTGCTGGTAGAAATCACATTCCACGCCATTGACCACCACATTCACCGGGCGCCTACTGATCTGCCCGATCAGCTCGGCGTCGTGAGCGCTGACGGCTACCAGCTCGGTGGGCTGGCCCAGCACGCGCTGTTCCCAGCGCCGGTAGCGCCAGCGGTCGAAGGCATTGAGCGGGCGTAGCCATAACGGCAGGCGGTCATGGCAGGCGCTGCCGGTAACCGACTCCAGGTTGTGTTCGCTGAGCATGAAGGGCAGGCCGCGGGCCTGCAGGGCCTTCTCGAACGGCTGGAAGCTATAGCTGTGCTCGATCTGGATCACGTCCCAAGGTTCCTCCAGCAACTGCTCGAAGCGGTGCCGCAACGCTGCGCAAAGGCCGTTGATGATCGCCCGCATGGGGTAGTCGATGATCGGCGATGCCAGCAGGTTCAGCGGGCTATGCAGCGGCCTGCGCGGCAGGACTATCAGCCGTTCGAGGTACGGTTCCAGTGCCTCGCGTGCGGCGTCGCTGAGGGGTATCTTCGATTGCACCAACAAGGTGATGCGGTGGCCGCGCTGGGCCAGTGCCCGGATCAGGTGGTATTGGCGAGTCTTGCAGCCACTGGTGGTCGGCCAAGGCAGGTAAGGCAGTGTCCAGAGAATACGCATGACCGTGGTCCTCGCTGACGGCTGCAGAGGGCAAGACGCACCTGTCGGCCGGTTGCAGGAGAGGGCCGGGAGGTGCGTCCGTGGCGGGCAAGTCAGGGCATTTCACAGTCAAAATGCTGACTCGCCTGTGCTCATTCGCTTGTAGGGTCAAAAACCTGTCAAAAGTGTCTCGACTCAGCATAGCCGGGCATTGTCGGCTGTGGAAAAAATGCCATTATCTTCACTACTAGCCGAGCCGGCGCTGCTGCAGGGAACACCGCCTGCCACGCGCGACACGCCGCTGGCTGTTTTTGAACGCGGCATGCAACGATCCACGCGTGCCCGTGGTCGAGATAGGGTTGGTCAACCTCAGGGAGATGCGCCTATGCAAGCGCGCAAGGCAATGCTGGTCCTGCACGGCAAGCAGGCGATGAACGACGAACTGCGCGATGCCGTGCACGACATGCGCGACAGTGGCTGGGTGCTGGATGTGCGGGTCACCTGGGAGGCGGGCGATGCCCAGCGCCTGGTGACCGAGGCGCTGGCGGCAGGTTACAGCCACATTGTCGCCGGTGGCGGCGACGGGACCCTGCGCGATGTGGCCGAGGCCATGGGGCAGGCCGGGACCGATGCCAGCCTGGTATTGCTGCCGTTGGGCACCGCCAACGATTTTGCCAAGGCTGCCGGCATTCCGCTGGAGCCTGCCGCTGCGCTGGCCTTGTTGAACGTGGCGGCACAGCCCATAGACCTGGGCCAGGCCGGCGACCAGCTGTTCCTCAACATGGCCACCGGCGGGTTCGGTAGCCAGGTCACGGCCAATACGTCCGAAGACCTGAAGAAGGTCCTGGGCGCCGCGGCCTATCTGTTCACCGGCCTCACACGCTTCAGCGAACTGCAGGCGGCTTCGGTCGAGCTGCAAGGGCCGGATTTCCACTGGCAAGGGGACCTGCTGGCACTGGGCATCGGCAATGGCCGCCAGGCGGGAGGCGGGCAGGAGCTGTGCCCGGATGCGGTAGTCGATGATGGCTTGCTCGATATCGCCGTGTTGCCTGCCCCACAGGAAATGCTGGGCACGTTGCGTGACCTGCTGGCCGGTGATGGCCTGTTCGTCCGTGCCAGGTTGCCCTGGGTCGAGATCAAGAGCGCCCAGGGCCTGGACCTCAACCTCGATGGCGAGCCCTTGCAGACTACCAATTTGCGTTTCGAAGCCCGGCCCGCAGCGTTGCGCCTGCACCTGCCTGCCGGGTCGCCGCTGCTCAGTCGTCTAGGCTGATGATCTTTTCGCGCACGGCAAACAGTACCAGGCCAGCCACGTCATGAATTTGCAGGCGCTTCATGATTTGCGAGCGGTGGGTTTCCACGGTCTTGATCGACAGGCCAAGGCCAGTGGCAATTTCCCGGGTCGACTTGCCTCGCACGATCAGGCGCAGGATCTCCAGTTGGCGCGCCGTGAGGTTGTGCCGGTCGCTGCCGCCCTGTGCGCCCGGCCTGTTGCGCTGCAGCGCCTGGTTGATGACGGTGTGGGCAATGGCCGGGCTCAGGTAACGCTCGCCGTGGCGTACTGCCTCCAGGGCCTGCTCCAGCTCGGTGGCACTGGTGTCCTTGAGCAAGTAACCGTGGGCACCGCTTTCCAGGGCACGCATGATCAGGTCCGGATCGGTGTGCATCGACAGGATCAGCACCTTGCAGGTGCTGCCGCAGGCCCGCAATTGGGTCAGGGCGTCCAGGCCGCTGGTCGAGCGCATGGAAATGTCCAGCAGGACGATGTCCGGCGCCAGTGCGCGCACCTGCTCAAGCAACTGGCTGCCATCGTCGGCCTCACCGACCACGCTGTAGCCGGGAATGTCGCAAACCAGCGCACGTACGCCGGCGCGGATCAGCGAGTGGTCGTCGACCAGCAGCAATCTACAGGTCATGGGCAACAGTACTCCTGGCGCGTTGCTGGGTGCGCGGTGGCCACGGGAACATCGCTTCTATCCGTGTACCCTGGCCAGGCTGGCTGGTGATCTGCAGGCTGCCCTGCAAGGGCGTTACCCGCTCCTGCATGCCGGCCAGGCCGCGCTGGCCGGCCTCGGCCGGGTGCCGGGCGGGGACGAAGCCGCGGCCATCGTCGTGAATCGACAACGCCAGCCCGGCAGGGGTGCGTTGCAGGCGCACAACCAGGTTGCGTGCCTGGGCATGGCGCAGCATGTTGGTGACTGCTTCCTGGGTGATGCGGAACACTGCCATGGCCACTGCATCGTCAATGCCGCCCAGACGTTGGTTGCACGCCAGGCTCCAGTGTACGCTGCTGCTGCCCAGCGTGCGGACCAAGTGCGCGCGCAAGCTGGCTTCCAACCCAAGACTCGCCAATTGCCTGGGATTGAGCAGGCTCGACACGTTGCGTACCGTGCCCAGGGTGTCATCCAGGGTGCTGTGCAGCGCATCGCAGTGGCCCTGCAACTCGGCCGGCATGCGCCGTTTCAGCCACTGCAGTTGCAGTTTGGCGGCAGTCAGCAATTGGCCAATGTCGTCGTGCAACTCCCGGCTCAGGTGTTGCCGCTCGTCTTCCTGCACCTTCAGCATGCGCTCGGCCAGTTCAGCCGGCCGCAGGCTGATCGACCTCGCCCCCAACCCCAACTGCAGGGTGGCGGCCAGCGTTGCGGCCAACTGCAAAAGCAGCAGGCCAGCCGGGATAGCCAGGTTGGCCAGGTACAGCATCAGGTTGGTGACCAGCGAGGCCACACACAGCCCGACCGTCAGCCAGCGCAGCAGGGCAACGCGGCAGCAGCTACGCATGTAGAATTTCAAGCGTGGGAGCATAAATAGGGAAGCCACTGAAGTATTGCTGATAGAGGCCTTGCACAATGCGGGTCAGAGGCTTTGGCGCAGTACTTCCGCTGTTTGGTCGAGCACCTGATGTGCAAACTTTTTTGTGATTGCAAGTGTTTGTGGGGGCGCATATTACCACTTCGTACGGTGTCGGTCGCGGCTGGGTGACGCTCCGAAACGCTTGTTGGCAGGGCGGTGCCGGGTAGCAAAGTGCCACCCGCGGATCCCGCTGCTCGCACCCGCGCTGCAACTAAGGCGGTAATGATTCAACTTGGCCTTCCTGAAACTTTGCGAACTTTGCAAGTTCGACCAGCGCAGGGCTTGAGTGCATGTAGTTAGTTGCACTTCTGGTCAGGTTAATGCGCGCGGTACGACCGGCTGCCATGGCTGCCGGAGCGCATGACATCATGCGGGTGATCGCACGTTTTGCCTGCTTCATCGCAAGACGCGCAAGCAGGGGCAAGGGGTTGCTGCACGACCTTGGCCAGCTCGCCCAGCAGCACCAGTTGCTCGCCGATATCCAGGTTCAACCGCCCGGTTCGGCTGTCGAGCAACTCCAGTTGCCAGGCCAGCAGGGTCAGGCACGCCTCGATCGCAGGCAATGCCTCTGGCTGCAGGCAGCCGCTGTAGCAGGCCGGGGCCAGCAACTGATGAAGCGCGGTGGCGTAATGGGCAACTTCGCGCGCGCCCAGGCGGGTGGCCTGCCCGGCGAGGCTGGCCAAGGTGCTGTCCAGGCAGCGGCAGGCGTCTGGATCGTTGTCGATCAATTCCAGATGCTGCAGGCATTCCTGGGCCTGGGTCAGCAGTACCTGGGCATCCAGCAGGAAGCCCTGCAGTGCGTTATCGAACGCTAAGGCAGTGTCCATGATCAGGTCCCCGCGCGTGGGGTAGGCGCAGGTGACGGGCACGCCGCAACGATAGCTAGCAAAAGCCTGACTCCATTCATGCAATGAGAATGGCGTCACATTAATGGCTAAAGGATATCGCGAATATCAGGTTTCACCTGACTGCCCCTAGGGGTTTCCCTGATGCGGGCTGCCGAATTCGAGCGGGGTGCCGGCAGTAAAGCATGATGGTAAAGTGATATCAATTGCCGGGTCGGCATTTTCCCGCAAGGGTCAAGGTGTGCGGGAAGCCGCCGATACAGGGTAGATCAATTCACCTTTTTCGACTCAAGCCTGGGGGCTTTCCAATGGCTGGCATTCTCGACACGGTAGACCAACGCACGCAACTGGTAGGTGAGAACCGCCTGGAAATCCTGATGTTCCGCCTGGCGGGCCGCCAATTGTTCGCGATCAACGTGTTCAAGGTCCAGGAAGTGCTGCAACTGCCCAAGCTCACCCTGATGCCCCAGCGTCATGCGTTCGTCTGCGGTGTGGTCAACCTGCGTGGGCAGACGTTGCCGGTGATCGACCTGTCCCAGGCCATTGGCATGCGCCCGCTGCAACCCACGCCCGACAGCACCATCATCGTCACCGAATACAACCGCTCGGTGCAGGCTTTCCTGGTAGGAGGGGTCGACCGCATCGTCAACATGAACTGGGAGTCGATCATGCCGCCGCCGTCCAGCGCCGGGCGCCAGCATTACCTGACTGCCATCACCAAGGTCGATGAGCAACTGGTCGAGGTCATCGACGTGGAAAAGGTGCTGGCTGAAATCGTGCCTTACAACGCCCGGGTTTCCGGCGACAAACTGGCCGACCCCGTGCTGGCACGGGCGCGAGGCCGCGAGGTGCTGCTGGTGGACGACTCCAGTGTGGCCCTGGCGCAGTTGCGCGACACCTTGTCCCAGTTGGGCATGAAACTGCATGTGGCCAGTGATGGCCTGAAGGCACTGCGCATGCTCAAGGGTTGGGCCGATGCCGGCGAGGACGTGTGTGAAAAGCTGCTGATGGTGTTCACCGACGCCGAAATGCCGGAAATGGACGGTTACCGCCTGACCACCGAGATTCGTGGCGATGCGCGGCTGCGCCAACTCTATGTGGTGCTGCACACATCGCTGTCGGGCAGTTTCAATGAATCCATGGTCAAGAAAGTGGGTTGCGACAACTTCCTTTCCAAGTTCCAGCCCGATCGCCTGGTCGACGTGGTCAAGCAGCGCCTGCTGCTGGATACGGCCACCGCGTGATCGCCACGCCTGCCCGGTATAAGCTTGGCATTTGCCAAGACGCGAGGCGGCAGGGATGTTTCTGAGTGAGTTGTACCGATACCCGGTGAAGTCGTGCCAGGCGCAGAGCCTGCGCGCTTCGCCGGTGGGGCTGCTGGGCCTGCAGGGTGACCGGCGCTGGATGGTGGTCGAGGCAGAAAACGGACGCTTCCTGACCCAACGTGCCTGGCCACGCCTTGGCCAGATCGCGGCGCACGATGACGGCTGCGGCCAGCTGCTGTTGCAGGCGCCTGGGCGCGCCTCGCTGAGGGTGGCAGTGCCACCTGCCGATGAGGGCCTGCGTGGCGTGACGATCTGGCGCGATACCTTGCGCGTGCCAGACGCCGGCGATGGCGCGGCGGCCTGGCTGAGCGAGTGGCTGGGCAAGGCTGTGCGCCTGGTGCATTGCCCGGAGCAGCGTGCCCGTTATTTGCCCAACGGTTATGGCTTCAACAGCGATCGCGCGGCTTTTCCGGATGGTTTCCCCTTGTTGCTGATCGGCCAGGGCTCGCTGGACGAGCTTGACCGCCGCGTGGGGCGGCCCATGGAGATGCTGCGTTTTCGGCCGAACCTGGTAGTGCAGGGCGCCGAGCCTTTCGCCGAGGATGGCTGGTAGCGGATCCGCATTGGCACCCTCGAATTCCGGGTGCTCAAACCGAGTGTGAGGTGCATCTTTACCACTATCGACCCCGCCACCGGCGAGCGCAGTGAAGACCGTGAACCGATGGCCACGCTCAGGACCTTCCGCGAAAAGGAAGGCGATATCCTGTTCGGGCAGAACCTGGCGGTGGATGGCAGCGGGTGGCTTGAGGTCGGGATGGGCGTGGAAATCCTGGAATAGCTGTGTGCTGGCACCGGCCTGTTCACAGGTTTGCCCGTGAACAGGCCGGCAAGGGCTCAGCGAACCTTACATGTCATCGAAATACCGCTCATGCCAATCCACCAGCGGCTGCGGTGCATTCAGTTTCTGCCCGTAGATCACCGAATACGACAGCACGTTCTGCACGTATTGGCGGGTTTCGTCGAACGGGATCGACTCCACCCACACATCGAAACTCAGGTGCTTGGCGCCCCTCAGCCACTGGCGCACGCGCCCGGGCCCGGCATTGTAGGCTGCCGAGGCCAGGACCCGGTTGCCGTTGAACTGGCTGTGCACCTGGCTCAGGTAGGCGGCGCCCAGCTGGATGTTCTTGTCCGGGTTGAGCACTTGTGCCGGTGAGGCAAGCGGAATGCTGAACTTGCGGGCCGTTTCCTTGGCGGTAGCCGGCATCAGTTGCATCAGGCCGCTGGCGCCGACCGGGGAGCGTGCGTCTTCCATGAACGCGCTTTCCTGGCGGGTAATGGCGAATACCCAGCTCGAATGCAGGCCGCGCACATTGGCTTCGCGCACCAGGGTGTCGCGGTGGGCCATCGGGAAGCGGATGTCCAGGTCGTCCCAGTACTGGGCCTGGCTGATGGTGCGGATGGCCGGGAAGTACCAGCGTAATTCATAACCCAGGCGCGCCTGCGCCACCATTTCATCGCGGTTGAAGTGCCGGCTGACGTGGTACCACTCGCGGCGGCCTTCGACGATCTGGCCGCGGGCATGGAATTCCAGCGCCCGCTGGATGCCGGGTGTATTGCGTACTTTCTTCACCAGTTGCGGGCTCAGCAACAGGGGTTTGTTGTTCAGCTGGTACGGTGTCTTGGCCCGGTCGGCGGCGAGGAAACCATAGAAGTCACGCTCGCGCGCCACGGTCTTGTACAGTAGAGGGATCTGTGGGTTGTTCGGCTGTGCCAGCTCCAGGCTGCGCGCTTGCCAGTACTTCCAGCGGCTGCTGCTGGCCAGGTCCTGAGGCAGGCGCCGGGTCAGCTCGTAGGCGTCTTCCCAGCGGCCCAGGCGCAGCAGCAGGCGCAGGCGCCATTCACTGACGGTGTTGTCGCGCAGCTCAGGGTCGTAGCGGGTCATCAGGTCGAGCGCACGCGGGTCGTAGCGGCGGGCCAGGGTCAGGCCGATTTCGCGGGCGATGGCCACCTTTTCGTCGCGGGAAAAATGCATGCGCTGGGCGTAGTCGTCCAGCAGCGCCATGGCCCGCTCCGGGTCCTGGCGCGCCAGGCGGCGCAGGCCCAGGCTGACCACATCGGCCATCGCCTCGTTGGCCGGGGCAAAGCGTGATGGCTGGTTTAGCAGCTCAGGCTTCTGTGCCACGTCGACCAGCAGCCGGCCTTGTGCGCCGAGGGTGGTCAGGCCGTTGACCAGGCTGTTGGCCAGGCTGTAATTGCGCGCCTGGGCTGCCAGCTTGGTGCGCTGCCAGCGCTTGCTCTCGGTGAGCTGGCCTTCAGCGGCCCACATGCCGAACAGTGTGTCGCACGCGGCAGGTTGCGACTTGCCCACGTTCCACAGCTTTTCGGCGGTGGCGTTGCCTTCGGCGCGCAGGCCATGGCTGAGCTGGTACTGGCCGTTGAGGCAATCGAGCTCGGTGAAGTTGAGCTTGGGGTCGTAGTACTTGACGAAGGTGTCCCACTCACCGCGTTCGGCCAGCCAGCGCAACCAGCGCAGCTTCATCCAGTTGGCCTGGGGCAGGTCGCCATGCTTGGCGAGGAACGCCTCGATTTCCTGGTTGCTGGCGCTTTTCAGGCGGGCGGTGAGCTCGTCGTAGGCCAGGTAAGGGGTCAGCGGGTAGTCGCTCAGGGCCTGGGCATAGCGCAGGTAGGGGCCTTTGTCGCCTTTGGCCAGCGCGCGTTTGGCCTCGTCGTAGTACTGGCGCTGGAGGGTGAGGTCGGTGGCCTGTGCCGCGCTGGTGGCAGCGGTTAGCAGCAGGCAGGAAGCAATTTGTAACAGGCGGCTGCGCATGATACGTCCGGGCAGTTGAACCATGGGGAAGTGACGGCGGAGCCAGCACTGTTGGTAGCTATTGCCTTAGCTTAGCCGTTTGCCGGCAGCAGGTGAAAGCACTGTGCTTGTATCGGCATATTAACGTCGACCGGATGTCGCCACGGGTGCATCGATTGGCCTGGCAGCTGCCGTCGGGGGCCCAACTCAGGTAGAATGCGCGCCCGATTTATGGAGACCAACATGACCCTGCTCAAATTCAGCGATGTGTCCCTCGCATTCGGCGCCATGCCGCTGCTGGACAAAGTGTCCTGGCAGATCGCTCGTGGCGAGCGGGTGTGCATCATCGGCCGCAACGGCACCGGCAAGTCGAGCATGCTGCGCCTGGTCAAGGGCGAGCAAAAGGGCGACGACGGGGAAATCTGGCGTGCGCCGGGCCTGAAGATCGGCGAACTGCCGCAGGAACTGCCGGTGGCCGATGAGCGCACGGTGTTCGACGTGGTCGCGGCCGGCCTCGACGGCGTGGGTGAACTGCTGGCGCAGTTCCACCACCTGAGCATGAACATCCAGGGCGACGATGACCTGGAAAAGCTCATGCATGTTCAGCACGAACTGGAAGCCCGCGACGGCTGGCGCCTGCAGCAGGTGGTGGAAAGCACCCTCAGCCGCCTGCAACTGCCTGCCGACAAGACCCTGGCCGAGCTGTCCGGTGGCTGGCGCCGCCGTGTGCTGCTGGCCCAGGCGCTGGTGTCGGAGCCCGACCTGCTGCTGCTCGACGAGCCGACCAACCACCTGGACATCGGCGCCATTGCCTGGCTCGAAGAGGCCCTGCGCGGCTTCAACGGCGCGGTGCTGTTCATTACCCACGACCGGTCGTTCCTGCAGAACCTGGCCACCCGCATCCTTGAACTGGACCGTGGCGGCCTGATCGACTGGAACGGCGACTACGCCAGCTTCCTGGTGCACAAGGAGGCCGCACTGGCCGCCGAAGAAACCGCCAACGCGCTGTTCGACAAGCGCCTGGCCCAGGAAGAAGTGTGGATTCGCCAGGGCATCAAGGCCCGCCGTACCCGCAACGAAGGTCGCGTGCGTGCCTTGAAGGCCCTGCGGGTAGAGCGTGGCGAGCGCCGCGAACGCCAGGGCAAGGCCAATATCCAGATCGAGGCGGCGGAAAAGTCCGGCAAGCAGGTCATGGTGCTGGAAAACGTGAGTTTCCATCATCCCGAAGGGCCGATGCTGGTCAAGGACTTCTCCATGGTCCTGCAGCGCGAAGACCGTATCGGCCTGCTGGGTGCCAACGGTACCGGCAAGACCACCTTGCTGAAGTTGATGCTCGGTGACCTGGAGCCCACTTCAGGCAAGGTCGAGCGCGGCACCAAGCTGGAAGTGGCCTATTTCGACCAGATGCGCCACCAGCTCGAGCTGGAAAAGACGGTGATCGACAACCTCGCCGAAGGCCGTGACTTCATCGAGATCGATGGGCAGAACCGCCATGTGCTCAGTTACCTGGGCGACTTCCTGTTCAGCCCCCAGCGTGCGCGCACGCCGGTCAAGGCGCTGTCGGGGGGTGAGCGTGCCCGGCTGCTGCTGGCCAAGCTGTTCAGCAAGCCGGCCAACCTGCTGGTGCTCGACGAACCGACCAACGACCTGGACGTGGAAACCCTCGAACTGCTCGAAGAGGTGCTGTCCAACTACAAGGGCACCGTGCTGATCGTCAGCCACGACCGGGCCTTCCTCGACAACGTCGTCACCAGCACCCTGGTGTTCGAAGGCGAGGGCAAGGTGCGCGAGTATGTAGGGGGTTATGAGGACTGGATTCGCCAGGGCGGCTCGCCGAAGCTGCTGGGCGTGACCGAGAGCAAGGGCGGCAAGTCGGCCCTCAACAGCGCGGTGGTGGAGAAGGTCGAGGCCAAGCCTGCGCCTGTTGCTGCGCCGGTGGTGGAGGAGGCATCGAAGAAAAAGCTCAGCTACAAGCTGCAGCGTGAGCTGGAGATGCTGCCGGGGCAGATCGACGCGCTGGAGCAGCGCATGGCTGAAGCCCAGGAAGAAGTGAATGCGGTGGGCTTCTATCAGCGGCCGATTGCGGAAACTTCGGCGGTGCTGGCCAGGATCGAGAAGCTGCAGGGTGAGCTGGATGTACTGGTAGAGCGCTGGGCTGAGCTGGAAGGCTGATAGTTGTTAGCCTGGTCCGGCCCTATCGCCGGCAAGCCAGCTCCCACAGGGACACCATAAGGCTTGAAATCCATGGTGCCTCTGTGGGAGCTGGCTTGCCGGCGATAGGGCCGGACCAGGTCGGATCAGTCTTTCTTCTGCAAGCGTACCGCCAGCACGTCACATGGCGCACCGTGCAGCACGTCATTGGCCGTGGAACCCAACAGCAACGCCAGGCCGTGGCGGCCATGGCTGCCGACCACGATCAGGTCGCAGTGTTGTTCCTTGGCAAGCTGGTGAATTTCCTGGCGAGGTTGGCCGTAGGTCAGGTGCGAGTCGCCCCGATTAATGTCCGGGTACTTGTTGAACAACCGGTCCATGCGCTCTTTGGCCTGGTCGAACTGCTGTTGTTGCAGTTGCGACAGGTCCATCGGCACATCGCCGCCAAATGCCATGGCCATTGGCTCGACGATATGCACCAGCGATACCTTGGCGTTCGATGGGGCAGCCAAGGCCATGGCGCGCTTGATTACCGGGTCGCATTCTTCGGTCAGGTCGACCGCGACCAACAAATGTTCGTAGGGCATGAGCAGTACTCCTGACAATCGCGATAAAGGAAGTATGGTCGCTTTCGGGCGGGTCTTCCGTGAAAAATGGCTAACCAGCTCATTTGCAACGCTTTATGGAATCTACTGATATGACGGTATTGCTGGTGGTGTCAATCCTTGCGCTGATTCTCAGCCCGTTTTCCTGGTTGCGCAGTTCGCGCAAGCAGAGCGAGCAGATGAAGCTGCGCTTGGAGGCCCGACGTATGGGGTTGGCCATGCAGCTGGCGCCGCAGCAGTGGCCGCACTGGCTGGAGAAGGAGCCGCCAAGTCCTTGCCCGCAGTACCACCGGGCGCGCCGCCGTGGGCACCAGAACAGCTTCAGCTACTGGCAGGTCAGCCCGGGGGTGTGGTGGAACCAGTACCGCGAACCCTGCGAAGACCCGCGTCACGTGGAGGCGCTGGCGCGCTTGCCGGCGAGCGTTTACAAGGTAGAGGCCGATGCCCGGATGATCGCGTTGTACTGGACTGAACGGGGCGATATGGCTGTATTGCGGGATGTTGCCTACGTCCTCGAAACCCTCGCCTGAGTTCAGCTAAACACGATCCCTTTAGGGGCAACTCTCTTTCTCAAAATTTGAAAAGCCTGCGCGATTCATTGTGGGAGCGGGCAAGCCCGCGAAGCAGGCGACGCGGTGTCTGGCACCGGCTTTGCCGGTGTTCGCGGGCATGCCCGCTCCCACAGGGGGGCTGCGCTGGCTTGGAGTTGCCGCCGTACTAGCAGGAGCAACTGTCTTTCTCAAATTTTGAAAAGCCTGCGCGATTCACCTGTAGGAGCGGTGAATGACCAGGTCTAATCCCCTCTCAAGACACAATGCCGCTCCTACAACGACAAAGCGGCGGCTTGGCATACCCCTGAAGGGGTGGGGTGCCAAGTCGCCGCTTTGCGTTCTGCTTTCGCAGAAAAGGCCAGGCAGGCCGGGTATTCATTCACGCAAGTGGCAGTGTAGCCATACCCGCTCGGCGCGCAAGCGAAAATGTGCAGCGCCTGTGCAATCGCGGGGGTCGATCGCTGGCATGAATGACCGGTGATCACTGTCATCATGGTTTGCTGCGCGCACGCTACAAAATGACCGGAAAGTCGCGTTTTCTTCGTGCTCGTGAGCATTTGACAACGCAGATCTTTTCGGAGAATGTGTGCACACCCAAATCAAACGGGCGTATGAATTGAGCGTTTGTATGTCACCACGCCAAGCCATACTTCCGACTAGCGCGCTGACGGGTGTGCCTGGGCGGGGCAGCTAGGCCTGCTTCCGCTGCAGCGATCGGCGTGTACAGTTCAGCTTCCATATCGTGGAGATCAGTTGATGATTTACGAAGGTAAAGCCATCACGGTTAAGGCTCTTGAAAGTGGCATCGTCGAGCTCAAGTTCGACCTCAAGGGTGAGTCCGTCAACAAGTTCAACCGCCTGACCCTGAACGAGCTGCGCGAGGCCGTAGGCGCCATCCAGGCCGACGCCTCGGTCAAGGGCGTCATCGTCAGCAGTGGCAAGGACGTGTTCATCGTCGGCGCCGACATCACCGAGTTCGTCGACAACTTCAAGCTGCCCGAAGCCGAACTGGTCGCCGGCAACCTGGAAGCCAACCGCATCTTCAACGCCTTCGAAGACCTCGAAGTGCCGACCGTCGCGGCCATCAATGGCATCGCCCTGGGTGGCGGCCTGGAAATGTGCCTTGCCGCCGATTACCGTGTCATGTCCAGCAGCGCCAAGATCGGCCTGCCGGAAGTCAAGCTGGGCATCTACCCGGGCTTTGGCGGCACCGTGCGCCTGCCGCGCCTGATCGGTTCGGACAACGCCATCGAGTGGATCGCTGCCGGCAAGGAAAACCGCGCCGAAGACGCCCTCAAAGTCGGCGCCGTCGATGCCGTGGTTGCGCCCGAGCTGCTGCAGGCTGGCGCCATCGACCTGATCAAGCGCGCCATCAGCGGCGAGCTCGACTACAAGGCCAAACGCCAACCCAAGCTGGAAAAACTCAAGCTCAACGCCATCGAACAGATGATGGCGTTCGAAACTGCCAAGGGCTTCGTTGCCGGGCAGGCCGGGCCGAACTACCCGGCCCCGGTCGAAGCCATCAAGAGCATCCAGAAGGCCGCCAACTTCGGCCGCGACAAGGCGCTGGAAGTCGAAGCGGCCGGGTTTGCCAAACTGGCCAAGACCTCGGTTGCCGAGAGCCTGATCGGCCTGTTCCTGAACGACCAGGAGCTCAAGCGTAAGGCCAAGGCGCACGACGAAATTGCCCACGACGTGAAGCAGGCTGCCGTGCTTGGCGCCGGTATCATGGGTGGCGGCATCGCCTACCAGTCCGCGGTCAAGGGCACCCCGATCCTGATGAAGGACATCCGCGAGGAAGCCATCCAGCTGGGCTTGAACGAGGCCTCCAAGCTGCTTGGCAACCGCGTTGAAAAGGGCCGCCTGACCCCGGCCAAGATGGCCGAGGCGCTCAATGCCATCCGCCCGACCCTGTCCTATGGCGACTTTGCCAATGTCGACATCGTGGTCGAGGCCGTGGTCGAGAACCCGAAAGTCAAACAGGCGGTGCTGGCGGAAGTGGAAGGGCAGGTCAAGGACGATGCGATCCTTGCCTCCAACACTTCGACCATCTCCATCAACCTGCTGGCCAAGGCGCTCAAGCGCCCGGAAAACTTCGTCGGCATGCACTTCTTCAACCCGGTGCACATGATGCCACTGGTGGAAGTGATCCGTGGCGAGAAGTCCAGTGAAGTGGCTGTGGCCACCACCGTGGCCTATGCCAAGAAAATGGGCAAGAACCCGATCGTGGTCAACGACTGCCCGGGCTTCCTGGTCAACCGCGTGCTGTTCCCGTACTTCGGCGGCTTTGCCAAGCTGGTCAGCGCCGGTGTCGACTTCGTGCGCATCGACAAGGTCATGGAAAAGTTCGGCTGGCCAATGGGCCCGGCCTACCTGATGGACGTGGTAGGCATCGACACCGGCCACCACGGCCGTGACGTGATGGCCGAAGGTTTCCCTGACCGCATGAAGGACGAGCGCCGCTCGGCGGTGGATGCCCTGTACGAGGCCAACCGCCTGGGGCAGAAGAATGGCAAGGGTTTCTACGCCTACGAAACCGACAAGCGTGGCAAGCCGAAGAAAGTGTTCGACGCTACCGTGCTCGACGTGCTCAAGCCGATCGTGTTCGAGCAGCGTGAAGTCACCGATGAAGACATCGTCAACTGGATGATGGTGCCGCTGTGCCTGGAGACCGTGCGCTGCCTGGAAGACGGCATCGTCGAGACCGCTGCCGAAGCCGACATGGGGCTGGTCTACGGCATTGGTTTCCCTCCCTTCCGCGGTGGTGCGCTGCGCTACATCGACTCGATCGGTGTCGCCGAATTCGTTGCCCTGGCCGATCGCTATGCCGACCTGGGGCCGCTGTACCACCCGACCGCCAAGCTGCGCGAAATGGCCAAGAATGGCCAGCGCTTCTTCAACTGAGCGGTCAACGAGCTAGAGCGAGAGATTTGATATGAGCCTGAATCCAAGAGACGTGGTGATTGTCGACTTCGGTCGCACGCCGATGGGCCGCTCCAAGGGTGGCATGCACCGCAACACCCGCGCCGAAGACATGTCGGCGCACCTGATCAGCAAGCTGCTGGAGCGCAACGGCAAGGTCGACCCCAAAGAGGTCGAGGACGTGATCTGGGGCTGCGTCAACCAGACCCTGGAGCAGGGCTGGAACATCGCCCGCATGGCTTCGCTGATGACGCAGATCCCGCACACTTCCGCTGCGCAAACCGTCAGCCGCCTGTGCGGCTCGTCGATGAGCGCGCTGCACACCGCCGCCCAGGCCATCATGACCGGCAACGGCGATGTGTTCGTGGTCGGCGGCGTGGAGCACATGGGCCATGTCAGCATGATGCACGGCGTGGACCCTAACCCGCACCTGTCCTTGCATGCCGCCAAGGCTTCCGGGATGATGGGCCTCACTGCAGAAATGCTCGGCAAGATGCATGGCATCACCCGTGAGCAGCAGGACCTGTTTGGCTTGCGTTCGCACCAGTTGGCCCACAAGGCTACGGTCGAAGGCAAGTTCAAGGATGAAATCATCCCGATGCAGGGCTACGACGAGAACGGCTTCCTGAAGGTGTTCGATTACGACGAAACCATTCGCCCGGAAACCACCCTCGAAGGCCTGGCGTCGCTCAAGCCGGCATTCAACCCTAAAGGGGGCACGGTCACGGCCGGTACTTCGTCGCAGATCACCGACGGCGCGTCGTGCATGATCGTCATGTCTGGCCAGCGCGCCATGGACCTGGGTATCCAGCCGTTGGCGGTAATCCGCTCGATGGCGGTGGCAGGTGTGGACCCGGCGATCATGGGCTACGGCCCGGTGCCATCGACCCAGAAAGCCCTCAAGCGTGCCGGGCTGACCATGGCAGACATCGACTTCATCGAGCTCAACGAAGCCTTCGCTGCACAGGCCTTGCCAGTGCTGAAAGATTTGAAAGTGCTCGACAAGATGGATGAGAAGGTTAACCTGCACGGCGGCGCCATCGCTTTGGGGCACCCGTTCGGTTGCTCTGGGGCACGTATTTCCGGCACCCTGCTCAATGTCATGAAGCAAAATGGCGGTACCCTCGGGGTGGCGACCATGTGCGTCGGCCTCGGCCAAGGTATCACCACTGTCTTCGAACGCGTCTGATCGCGCCGCTGGACAGCAACCGGGGCCTTGTGCCCCGGTTTTGTTTTTTCAGGTTTTATTCAGGAGGGTGTGCAACATGCAGATACAGCCAGGCGTCTACCGGCATTACAAAGGGCCTGAGTACCGTGTCTTCAGCGTTGCGCGGCACTCCGAGAGCGAAGAGTGGATGGTTTTCTACCAGTGCCTGTATGGTGACTACAGCTTCTGGGTGAGGCCACTTTCGATGTTCCAGGAGTCCGTCGAGGTTGACGGCGAGCAGGTGCCACGCTTTGCTTTGGTCAAGGCCGAAGAGGGGTGCCCGGGTTGCTGGGCAAGTCGCACGCATGATCGTTCGAACTTGACCTCACACTTTTGCCACTATATATAGCGGTGCCGCGTGTCGGCACCTGACGCGTTTTTCATCTTCAGATTCAGGAATACTCCGATCCATGGGCAAATCGCTGGTCATTGTGGAATCCCCGGCCAAGGCCAAGACCATCAACAAGTACCTGGGCAACCAGTACGTGGTGAAGTCGAGTATCGGCCATATCCGAGACCTCCCCACCAGCGGTTCGGCCAGCGCAAGCAAAGAGCCGGCCGCCAAGCGTGGTAAGGCTGCGGGTGAGGCCCCGGCGCTTTCACCCAAGGAAAAGGCCCGTCGCCAGCTGGTGTCGCGCATGGGTGTCGACCCCGACCACGGCTGGAAAGCCAAGTACGAGATCCTGCCTGGCAAGGAAAAGGTGATCGAAGAGCTGCGCCGCCTGGCCAAGGATGCCGACACCATCTATCTCGCAACCGACTTGGACCGCGAAGGGGAAGCCATTGCCTGGCACCTGCGCGAGGCCATCGGTGGTGACGACGCCCGCTACAAGCGCGTGGTGTTCAACGAAATTACCAAGAAGGCGATTCAGGAAGCCTTCTCGCAACCGGGCGAGCTGGACATCGACCGGGTCAACGCCCAGCAGGCTCGGCGTTTCCTTGACCGTGTGGTGGGCTACATGGTGTCGCCGCTGTTGTGGGCCAAGATTGCCCGTGGCCTGTCCGCCGGTCGCGTGCAGTCGGTAGCGGTCAAGCTGGTGGTAGAGCGCGAGCGTGAAATTCGCGCGTTCATCCCGGAAGAATACTGGGAAATCCACGCCGACCTCGGCACCGCGAAAAACGCCAAGGTGCGTTTCGAAGTGGCGCGCGAAAATGGCGAGGCGTTCAAGCCGCTGAACGAAGCCCAGGCCATGGCCGCGCTGGAGAAGCTCAAGGCTTCCAGCTACAGCGTGGTCAAGCGCGAAGACCGCCCGACCAGCAGCAAGCCGTCGGCGCCGTTCATTACCTCCACCCTGCAGCAGGCCGCCAGCAACCGCCTGGGCTTCGGCGTGAAGAAGACCATGATGATGGCCCAGCGCTTGTACGAAGCTGGCTACATCACGTACATGCGTACCGACTCGACCAACCTGTCGGCCGATGCCCTGGACATGGCCCGCAGCTACATCGAGCGTGAGTTCGGCAAGCAGTACCTGCCGGATGCGCCGCTGGTCTACGGCAGCAAAGAAGGCGCCCAGGAAGCGCACGAAGCGATTCGCCCGTCGGACGTGAATACACACCCGACCAAGCTCAGTGGCATGGAGCGCGACGCCGAGCGCCTGTACGAGTTGATCTGGCGCCAGTTCCTGGCTTGCCAGATGCCGCCGGCGCAGTACCTGTCTACCAGTGTTACCGTGGCTGCCGGCGATTTCGAGCTGCGCGCCAAGGGCCGTATCCTGAAGTTCGACGGTTATACCCGCGTGCTGCCACAGCAGAGCAAGCCGGGTGAAGACGACGTACTGCCGGAAATGGTCCAGGGCGAAGCACTGAAGTTGCTGCAGATCGACCCGAGCCAGCACTTCACCAAGCCGCCGGCACGCTTCACCGAAGCCAGCCTGGTCAAGGAAATGGAAAAGCGCGGCATCGGTCGCCCGTCGACCTACGCGGCGATCATTTCCACCATCCAGGATCGTGGTTATGTGACCCTGCACAACCGCCGCTTCTATTCCGAGAAAATGGGCGACATCGTCACCGAGCGCCTGTCGGAAAGCTTCTCCAACCTGATGGACTACGGCTTTACCGCCGACATGGAGGAGAACCTCGACGACGTGGCCCAGGGCGAGCGTGACTGGAAGAACGTGCTCGACGAGTTCTATGGCGACTTCAGCAAGAAGCTGCAGACGGCCGAGTCGAGCGAAGACGGCATGCGCGCCAACCAGCCGACCATGACCAACATTCCGTGCAAGGAATGTGGCCGGCCAATGATGATTCGTACTGCTTCCACTGGGGTATTCCTTGGCTGCTCTGGCTACAGCCTGCCGCCGAAAGAACGCTGCAAGGCGACCGTCAACCTGGTGCCCGGCGATGAGATCGCTGCGGACGACGAGGGCGAGTCCGAGTCGCGGGTGCTGTTGGGCAAGCACCGTTGCCCGATCTGCGCCACGGCGATGGATGCCTACTTGCTGGATGAGAAGCACAAGCTGCACATCTGCGGTAACAACCCGGACTGCCCTGGCTACGAAATCGAAGAAGGCAACTACCGCATCAAGGGTTACGAAGGGCCAAGCCTGGAATGCGACAAGTGCGGTAGCGAGATGCAACTGAAGACCGGCCGGTTCGGCAAGTTCTTCGGCTGCACCAACCCGGCTTGCAAGAACACCCGCAAACTGCTGAAAAGCGGTGAGGCAGCGCCACCGAAGATGGACAAGGTGGACATGCCTGAGCTCAAGTGCGAGAAGGTGGACGACACCTACGTACTGCGCGATGGCGCCTCGGGGTTGTTCCTGGCGGCCAGCCAGTTCCCCAAGAACCGCGAAACCCGGGCACCACTGGTCATGGAAATCGTGCCGCACAAGCACGAGATCGACCCGAAGTACCACTTCCTGTGCGATGCGCCGCAGAAGGACCCGGACGGCCGCCCTGCAGTGATCCGCTACAGCCGCAAGACCAAGGAGCAGTACGTGCAGTCCGAGGTCGATGGCAAGCCTACCGGCTGGAAGGCGTTCTACGACGGTGGCGCGTGGAAGGTAGAAGACAAGCGCTGAGCCTTCAGTGCTGTAATTGGGGCCGCTTAGCGGCCCCAATCATTTATGATGCAGAAACTTGCCTTGCAGCCTGAAGGGAGGGCACAGAAATGGCCCAGGAAACCTACACCCGCACCAACCAGAAACTGTTCTTTGCCGGCCTCGCCCTCGAGGCCATGGCCAAGGCCGAGCAAAGCCAGGCCATGAATGCCCAGGGCCTGGTACAGGCCGAGCGCGAGTCGGCGCTGTTTCACCTGTACGGCGCGCTACTGGGCATGTGCCATGAAATTGGTGCTTTCTACCGCCTGCCGGTGGTGGCAACTGTGGAGCAGGCGCTGGCCGACGACAGCCTGAACGGTATTGCCATCCCCGAGGTGGCCGAGCTGCTGGAGCTGGCGCGCCAGCGTGAAACCTGGCTGGCGCAAATGCTCAGTGCTTATGCCGATTTGTTCCGACCACCTGTCGCCAGGAAAGCGCCAAAAACCGATGTTACTCAGCCGCTGATCCAAGCCGTGAACCTTGACGAGCCCGAGCAACCAGCGTTGTCCCGCGCCGAGCTGGAAAGCTGGCGCAATAACCTCAAAGGCCTGGTCAGGCGTTTTCGCGACGCGTTGAGTGAGTGCTGATCGCGGCAACGGCTGATACAATACTGGCCTTTCGCGGAGAACTGCCATTTATGTCTACGTCTTTTCTGGAAATTGTCGAGTTGCCTGATGGCCGCATCGAACTGCGTCGCGCCGAGGATGAAGGCTCACTGGTAACCTTGGATTTCTCGGAAGACGCCAAGGTATTCCTGCAGGGTCAGCATGTTGAAGTGGCCAAGGCCATGCTCAGCGTGGGTGTGCAGATGGCCGGTCGCCTGATGGAAGGTGAGGCTGAGCGTGATGAAGGGCCGCGGGTGCTGCACTGAACCCTGAGGGTGCAGCAGGTGGCTGGCGTTTTGAAGTAACAGGCAAAGCCTGAATATCAGCCGAGGCGGATGTTCAGGCTTTGTGCATTTCCGGTAGTGGCTGCCCGTAGCAGTTGCTGGCGGGCAGTGGCATTCACGCTACCCAGCCAGCTGACCACTGTGTGGCTAAGGCCCAGGCGCAGGGCTTCGCAGGCCAGCTGCAATGGGCTCTGATTGCTACGGGGTTGCAGCAGCAGGATCCGTTCACGGTTGAGGCCTGCGTCGCGCAGCCAGGCCTGGGTCAGGCTCGACGGCGGCGCGATCAGGGTCAGCCAGCGGGTTTCGTCTTCTTCGCTCAGCTCACGCAGTACGGGTGCCAGCAGGTTTTGGCAGTGCCCTTGGGCGCCACGCAGCGACAGTTCGCTGAAAAGCTCGGGGTCGCTGTGCTTGCGTGCCAGTTCGCTGGCCTTTAAGCCAGGAAGTACGGGTTGGGCAAGGAATGCTTCGAACAACGGCAACTGGGCTTGCTCGGGTACGTGAATGAACTGCTGCATGACGCCTCCTGGATCAGCGGCGAATGACGCCGACGCTCAAGCCCTCGATCACCAGTTCCTGTTCTTTCAGGTCGACTTCGATGGGGGCGAATTCGGGGTTTTCGGCCAGCAGCCAGACTTTGCTGCCTTCGCGCTTGAAGCGCTTGACGGTCACTTCGTCGCCGATGCGGGCCACCACGATCTGGCCGTTGCGTGCTTCACGGCAGGTGTGTACTGCCAGCAGGTCACCGTCCAGGATACCGACGTCCTTCATGCTCATGCCGTGCACGCGCAGTAAATAGTCGGCCTGGGGGTGGAAGAACGCGGGGTTGATGTTGCACGATTGCTCGATGTGCTGCTCGGCAAGGATCGGTGCACCGGCAGCCACACGGCCGATGATGGGCAGGCCGCTTTCTTCGGCCTTGGCTTCGAAGCCCGGGATGCGGATGCCGCGGGATGCACCTGGGGTCATTTCGATGGCACCCTTGCGGGCGAGGGCCTTGAGGTGTTCTTCGGCAGCGTTGGGCGATTTGAAGCCCAGTTCCTGAGCGATCTCGGCACGTGTGGGCGGGAAACCGTTGTCTTCCAGGCAACGCTTGATGAACGCGAGAATTTCGGCTTGGCGTGGCGTCAGTTTCAGCATGTTGGGCGCTCTGGCTTTTTGTACAGTGACTGGGATTATATACAGTACTGGATAAGCTTCAAGCCACACGTTGCAAGAAAAGTCGAACGCCCCCTCCCGGAGGCACGACGCGCGCTGTTTTCCAACGGCGACCGCCCGGTCACCGAGCCTTGACAGATGCAGGGCTGAAACGTATGTTTCAAACAACTGTTTGTCTGGCGGAGTAGTCGGAGTAGTCATGGCCCAATCGGAAACCGTTGAACGCATTCTCGATGCTGCCGAGCAGCTGTTCGCGGAAAGGGGGTTCGCTGAAACCTCGCTGCGGCTGATTACCAGCAAGGCTGGGGTCAACCTGGCGGCGGTCAACTATCACTTCGGTTCCAAAAAAGCGCTTATCCAGGCTGTGTTCTCGCGCTTCCTGGGCCCGTTCTGCGCCAGCCTCGAGCGTGAAC
This sequence comes from Pseudomonas sp. MB-090624, assembly GCF_003205245.1. Classification (NCBI taxonomy): domain Bacteria; kingdom Pseudomonadati; phylum Pseudomonadota; class Gammaproteobacteria; order Pseudomonadales; family Pseudomonadaceae; genus Pseudomonas; species Pseudomonas sp. MB-090624. The sequence goes on from NZ_QJRK01000049.1 coordinate 28,406, forward strand.
TGGAACGCCGCCAGGCCAAGCCCGAGCACAAGCCAAGCCTGGAAGAGCTGCTGGAAATGCTGGTGGAGCAGGCATTGGCCGTGCAGCCGCGCAGCAACAACGACCTGTCGATCTTCATGCGGCTGCTGGGCCTTGCCTTCAGCCAGAGCCAAGGGCACTTGCGGCGCTACCTGGAAGACATGTACGGCAAGGTGTTCCGCCGCTACATGCTGTTGGTCAACGAGGCGGCTCCCCGTATTCCGCCGCTGGAGCTGTTCTGGCGCGTGCACTTCATGCTGGGGGCGGCCGCGTTCAGCATGTCCGGCATCAAGGCCCTGCGGGCCATCGCCGAAACCGACTTCGGTATCAATACGTCCATCGAACAGGTCATGCGCCTGATGGTGCCGTTCCTGGCGGCCGGCATGCGGGCGGACAGTGGCGTCACCGACCCGGCCATGGCCACTGCACAGCTGCGCCCACGCACCAAGAGCAGCGCCGCCACGGCCAAGGCCTGAAGGCTGGGCGCGGCGGGGCGCTTGGGCTAAGCTAGCGCCGCTTCTGTTCAGTCTTCAATTAAGGAATACCCATGACCGTCAGTCTGCAAGGCTCCCTGATGGTGGACATCGCCGGTAAATGGCTGACCGCCGAAGACCGTCACCTGCTGCGCCAGCCTGAAGTGGCCGGCCTGATCATCTTCGCCCGCAATATCGACAGCCCGCGCCAGGTGCGTGAGCTATGCGCATCCATCCGCGCCATACGCCCCGATCTGATTCTGGCGGTGGACCAGGAGGGCGGCCGTGTGCAGCGCCTGCGCCAGGGCTTTGTGCGCCTGCCCGCCATGCGCGCGCTGGCCGACAACGACAACGCTGAATACCTGGCCGAGCAGTGTGGCTGGCTGATGGCGACCGAAGTGCTGGCAGTGGGCCTGGACCTGAGCTTCGCTCCGGTGCTTGACCTTGATCACCAGCGCAGTGCCGTGGTGGGCAGCCGCGCCTTCGAGGGCGACCCGCTGCGTGCGACACAGTTGGCCGGGGCGTTCATCCGCGGCATGAATGCCGCCGGCATGGCGGCCTGCGGCAAGCACTTCCCGGGGCATGGCTGGGCCGAGGCCGATTCGCACGTGGCCATTCCCACCGATGAGCGCAGCCTTGCGCAACTGCGCCAGGCCGACCTTGTACCGTTCAGCCGCCTGAGCGGGCAATTGGCGGCGGTGATGCCGGCGCATGTCATCTACCCGCAGGTGGACAACCAGCCGGCCGGCTTCTCGCGCCGCTGGCTGCAGGACATTCTGCGTGGCGAGCTGGGCTTTGACGGGGTGATCTTCAGTGATGACCTGTCGATGGCCGGTGCCCATGTGGTGGGCGATGCGGCCAGCCGTATCGAGGCGGCATTGTCTGCCGGCTGCGACATGGGCCTGGTTTGCAATGACCGCGCGGCGGCAGAGCTGGCACTGAGCGCAGCGCAGCGCATGCAGGTCAGGCCCTCGCCGCGTATCGCCCGGATGCGCGGGCAGGGCTTTGCACGTACCGACTATCGCCAGCAGCCACGCTGGCTGGCGGCGTTGGGCGCGTTGAAAGAGGCGCAGCTGGTCGACTGACCTGTCGCCGCTGTAGCGGGTTTCTGGTTGCCAGTGAGATCGCCGCCGGCGCGGCGCTCGGCCTCACTGCCAGCCAACCCTCACGGCCGACCCGAGGGCATCAGCGCCCACGCTTGCCCGGCAACGGTGCAAACAGGGCATCGATCTCTTCATCCCCCAGCCGCCACTGCCCAGCCTGGCCGCCATCGAGCAGGCTCGCCGCCAGCGCGGCCTTCTCCTGCTGCAGTGCCTGTATTTTCTCTTCCACCGTGCCGCGGGTAATCAGCTTGAACACGAACACCGGTTTGTCCTGGCCTATACGGTAGGCGCGGTCGGTGGCCTGGTTTTCGCTGGCCGGGTTCCACCAGGGGTCGAAGTGGATCACCGTGTCTGCCGCCGTCAGGTTCAGGCCCACGCCGCCGGCCTTCAGGCTGATCAGGAACACCTCGCTGTCACCCTGCTGGAACTGCTGCACCGGCGTACGCCGGTCGCGGGTATCGCCGGTGAGCAGGCTGTAGCGGATCTGGCGCTTTTGCAGTTCCTGCTCGATCAGTGCAAGCATCGACGTGAACTGCGAAAACAGCAGTACCCGGCGGCCTTCGCTGAGCAGCTCATCGAGCATTTGCAGCAGTGCCCCCAGCTTGCCCTTGTCGGCCTGGTTACCCTTGCTCTCCACGCCTTTTACCAGGCGCAGGTCGCAGCACACCTGGCGCAGCTTGAGCAGCGCGTCGAGGATCACGATCTGGCTGCGCGCGGCACCGTTGCGGGCAATTTCATCGCGGACTTTCTTGTCCATGGCCACGCGTACCGCTTCGTAGGTGTCGCGCTGGGCGTCGCTGAGCTCGACCCAGTGCACCATCTCGGTTTTGGCCGGCAGCTCGGTGGCCACCTGCTCCTTGGTGCGGCGCAACAGGAAGGGCCGGACGCGGTTGGCCAGGTGGGCCATGCGCTCGCTGTCACCGTGGCGCTCGATCGGCGTGCGGTAGTCCTGGTTGAAGCGCTTCAGTTCACCCAGCCAGCCGGGCATCAGGAAGTGGAAGATCGACCACAGTTCGCCCAGGTTGTTTTCCATCGGCGTGCCGGTCAGGCACAGACGCTGGGTGGCCTGCAGTTCGCAGGCGGCCAGGGCCGCCTTGCTGGTACTGCTTTTGATGTTCTGTGCCTCGTCCAGCACCAGCACGTGCCACGCGTGCGCGCGCAGGTGCTGCAGGTCGCGCGGCAGCAGCGCATAGGTGGTGAGGACCAGGTCGTAGTCGCCCAGCTTGGCAAAATGCTTGCTGCGCCCTGGCCCGTGCAGGGGCAGTACACGCAGGTCGGGGGCGAAGCGTGCGGCTTCGTCCAGCCAGTTGGGGATCAGGCTGGTCGGCATCACGACCAAGGCTGGGCTGACGAGGCGCCCGCTTTCCTTTTCCAGCAGCAGGTGAGCCAAGGCCTGCAGGGTCTTGCCCAAGCCCATGTCGTCGCCCAGAATGCCGCCGGTACCCATTTCGCGCAGGGCCTGCAGCCAGTTCAGGCCTTGCTGCTGGTAGGCGCGCAAGCTGGCCCGCAGCGCGACTGGCGGTGCGACCTGCAGGTCACGCGCGTCACGCAGGCGGCGCCCCAGGTCGCGCACATGCTCGCCACCTTCCCAATGCAGCGGCATGCCTTCGATCTGGTTCAGGCGCGCGGCGTCGGCGCGGTCCAGGCGCAGGGCCGGGCCTACGCTGCCTTCGTGCAGGTACAGCTCGCCCAGGGTGCCCATCACCGCCTTGATACGGCCATAGGGCAGGGCGACGCGCAGGGCCGGGGCATCCAGGCGGCCGCGGTTCAGGTCAATCAGCAGGTGCTCGTCGTCACTGCGCCGGGCCAGTTCGCTGGGGCGTAACAGCTCTGGGCTGCTGCGCAGCAATTGCAGCACGATCGGCAACAGGCTGTGGCGCTGGCCATCGACCACAATGCCCAGTTCCAGGTCGAACCATTCATGCCCCGGCGCTTCGTCGATGGTCGCGTACCAGTCTTCCACCTCTTGCAGGTTGAAGGCGAAATCGCGGTGGGTGTCGATGGCCCAGCCGGCTTCGCGCAGGCGTGGCAGGCCTTCGCGGGCAAAGTGCAGCCAGGCTTCGTCGTCGGGCAGTTGATACATTTCCCCGGCACTGTCGGGCAATGCCTTGCTCTGCCGGGTTGCAGGCCTGAAGCCGAAGTCCCGCAGCACTTTGCGCAGGGCTTGTTCAGCCTGGGGCTGGCGGCGGATGCGCTGGCTGGTGTTACCTGCAAGGCGGGTCAGCGGCTTGTCGTCGCTACCGCTGGCTTGCAGGCCGTCATAGTCGAACGCCAATGCGGCGCGATGTTGCATCTGCCGTTGCATGCGCCCGGTTTTCGGCATGTAGGCGGTGTACTCGAGGCTGCCGAGGGCCAGAAGGGCCTGTGGCTGGATGTCCTCGATCACTTGCTCTCGCACGGGGGCAGGGGTCGGCACCTTGTGGCTCAGGGCATTGAGTTTGTGGCTCAGGGGCACGACCAGGTGTTCCGGCACATCGGGGGCGATGGTCAGCTGCACGGCCACATGCGGGTCAAGGGTGTGTTCGACCTTGCCCACCTCTTGCGCCTGCACATCGAAGTAGTACAGCGGCAGCAGCGGGATGACGCAGCGCAGCGGTTCCTCACCGCTGTACCACAGCCCGCGGTAGTTGCCATTGCCCTGGCGTACCCAGCGGAACTCGGCTGGGCGCGTCGGGCCTTCGTGCAGCAGGGGCATGTTGACGTCGAACAGCATGCGCCCGGTTTCCAGTGCGCGCTGGAACAGTTCGCCGCCTTCCTGGCCTTTGAGTTGGTAGCCGCGATCCTGGCCGGCCCCCTGGTTCAATGCCGCAAGCAGGCGCAGGATACGCGTGTCCTGGTCGGTGACGAAGCGCGGCGGCTCGTAGAGAAAATCGTAAAGCGACTGCACCCGGCTGAAGCGGATGCCGTCCTCGCTGCGTGTGCCTTTGCGCACCAGCAGCGAGCAGCCGGCAGCATCGGTCAGTTGCAGCTGGTAGCAGACCATGCGCCCGCGTTTGTCATCCGCTGCGCCGGTCTGGGCCGGCGGCTGCTCCAGGCCACTGAGCCAGTGCTGAAGTTCGGCCGACAGCGTACCCGGCGGGCTTTGCACAGGCTCGGTACTGATGGTGGGGCCGCTGAGGGTGAACAGTACCGCAGCGCAATGCTTGCAGTTTTGCCGTACCGGGCAGTCACACTCACCCTCGACGTGGCAGCGGCCGCCTGCAATGTGCAGTTCGATGGTTTGCTGGTAGACATTGTCGCCGCTGCCTTCGCACCGGGCGGTGATGGTCTGGCGATAGATAGCGTCCAGTTCTACCCGGCCTTCATCGGCATAGCGTTCTGCGCGCTGCAGGGTGGCCTTGCTGAACGACTGGGTCCAGTTCGGGTATTGATTCACCAACTCGGCGGCATCTGGCTTCATGCGCTTACTGCTCCATCATCTCCGGGTCCATGGCCGGCATTCTCGGCGTGCCCGGTGGCGTGATCTTCAGCAGCACCGCCAGGTGCCCACCGTCGAGGAAGGTCAGCTGCCCACCTTTGACGTTACTGTTGCTTTGCTTGAACTGCTCGCTTTGCAGCACGCTGCCGTTGCCATCCAGCTGGTTGACCCAGAAGTTGGCCTCCACCGCGATAAAGCGCCCTTGGGCAATGCTCAGGTTGCCTTCGATAGGGAAATGGCCGAATTGCTCGGTGCCTTCGCCCAAGGCGATGCGGCTGGGTTGGTCGCCCACCTGTTGCCGCCAGGCCTTGTGCATCAGCACGGTGTAGTCTGCGGTCGCTTCCAGGCGGGTGGCTTCGTCTTCCAGCGCCGGGCGTTGCTCGGCGTCTTTGTGCAGGCGCGCAGCACCGCCGCTCCAGTCTTCCGGTGCGAACGGGCTGGTAAAGGCGGGCACGCTGTTCTGCCGCACCAGAATCATTTCTACCTGATACAGGCCTTCGGCGAAGGCGGCTGGCGCGAACAGCGCCAGCAGCAGGGTCAGGCAACGGATGGCACGCATGGATCTTCCTTAGGCAGGCTGTGGGGTCAGGCGCTCGAACAGCGCCTCCAAGGTGTTGAAGCGTTCGTCCGGGCGCTCCATTGGCACCAGGAAGCGGAACTGGGTCGCGCCTTCGAACTTGTAGCGTTTGGGCTGGCCCTGAATCAATTTGATCAAGGTCAGCGGGTCTACCGGGGTTTCGGCCTCGAACTCGAGCTTGCCGCCATTGGGGCCGGCATCGACTTTCTTGATGCCGAGCTTTTCCGCCTGCAGCTTGAGCGACGTCAGGCGCATGAGGTTCTTGGTGGGTTCCGGTAGCAGGCCGAAGCGGTCGATCATTTCGACCTGCAGGTCCTTGAGGCCCTCTTCGTCGGCCGCCGAGGCAATGCGTTTGTACAGGATCAGCCTGGCATGCACATCGGGCAGGTAGTCTTCGGGGATCAGCGCCGGCAGGCGCAGGTTGATCTCCGGGCCGCCGCCCAGTGGCTGTTCCAGGTTGGGCTGGGTGCCTTTGCGAATGGCCTTGACTGCGCGCTCGAGCATTTCCATGTACAGGGTGAAGCCAACGGCCTGGATCTGCCCACTCTGGCCTTCGCCCAGCAGCTCGCCGGCACCGCGGATTTCCAGGTCGTTGGTCGCCAGCACGAAGCCGGCGCCAAGGTCCTGGGTGTTGGCGATCGCTTCCAGGCGCTTTTCGGCGTCGGCGCTGACCTTCTGCCGGGTGGGCGTGAGCAGGTAGGCGTAAGCCTGGTGGTGGCTGCGGCCAACCCGGCCGCGCAACTGGTGCAGCTGGGCCAGGCCGAACTTGTCGGCGCGTTCGATGACGATGGTGTTGGCGCTGGGCACGTCGATACCGGTTTCGATGATGGTCGACGCCACCAGCACGTTGAAGCGCTTGTGGTAGAAATCGCTCATCACCTGTTCCAGTTCACGCTCGCGCATTTGCCCATGGCCGATGCCGATGCGTGCCTCGGGTACCAGTTCGGCGAGGTCGGCTGCGCATTTCTCGATGGTTTTCACATCGTTGTGCAGGTAATACACCTGGCCGCCGCGCAGCAGTTCGCGCAGCAGCGCCTCTTTGACGGTGCTCTTGTTCTGCTCCATCACGAAGGTGCGCACTGACAGGCGGCGCGCCGGCGGCGTGGCGATGATGGACAGGTCGCGCATGCCCGCCACCGCCATGTTGAGCGTGCGCGGGATGGGGGTGGCGGTGAGGGTGAGGATGTCGACTTCGCTGCGCAGGGCCTTGAGCTGCTCCTTCTGGCGTACGCCAAAACGGTGCTCTTCGTCGATGATTGCCAGGCCCAGGTCCTTGAAGCGTACGTCGTCCTGCAGCAGCTTGTGGGTGCCGATCAGGATGTCGATCTTGCCCTCGGCCAGGTCTGCGGCGGCGGCGGCGACTTCCTTGGCGGACTTGAAACGGCTCATCACTTCCACGGTCACCGGCCAGTCGGCGAAGCGGTCGCGGAAGCTGTTGTAGTGCTGTTGGGCGAGCAGGGTGGTCGGCACCAGTACCGCCACCTGGCGGCCGCTGTGCACGGCAATGAACGCCGCGCGCATGGCCACTTCGGTCTTGCCGAAGCCCACGTCGCCACAGACCAGGCGGTCCATCGGCTTGGGCGCGAGCATGTCGGCGCGCACGGCTTCGATGGCGGCCTGCTGGTCGGGGGTTTCCTCGAACGGGAAGCCGGCGCTGAACGTGGCGTAGTCGGCGGACGGGTCGGCGAAGGCGTAGCCTTTGCGTGCGGCACGCCGGGCGTAGATGTCGAGCAGTTCGGCGGCCACGTCGCGGACTTGTTCGGCAGCCTTGCGCTTGGCCTTTTGCCAGGCTTCCGAACCCAGCCGGTGCAGCGGTGCCAGGGCGTCGTCGCTGCCGGTGTAGCGGGCGATCAGGTGCAGGTTGGCGACCGGCACATAAAGCTTGGCGTTTTCGGCATATTCCAGGGTCAGGAACTCTGCAGCCTGGCCGTCGATTTCCAGCGTGGCCAGGCCCAGGTAGCGGCCTACGCCGTGGTCAATGTGCACCACCGGTGCGCCTTCGCGCAGTTCGGTAAGGTTCTTGATTACCGCGTCATTGGCGGTTTCGCCACGTTTGTCACGGCGCCGGCGCTGCATGACGCGCTGGCCGAACAGCGGGCTTTCGGCGACCAGGGCAATGGCCGGGTCGTCCAGTAGCAGGCCTTCGTCCAGTGGGGCGATGGTGATGGCCAGGCGCTCGGCACCGGTGATGAAATCGTGCCAGCCATCAACGGTGTGCGGGCGCAGCTTCAGCCGTTCGAGCAGCTCCAGCAATACCTCGCGACGGCCCGCCGACTCAGCGGTGAACAGCACGCGGCCTGGGAACTGGTCGAGGAAGCTGGCCAGCTCGGCCAGTGGCTGGTTGGCCTTGGCCTCGATCGCCAGGTTGGGCAGGGCGCGCGCCGGGAAGCGCTCGCGCCCTGCGCCGGCTTCCAGGTCGTCGCTGCTGACCACCACCCGCGGCCACTGCTTGAGCCGGGCGAAGCAGTCTTCCACCGGCAGGAACAGCTCGGCCGGTGGCAGCAGTGGTCGGCTGAGGTCGCCACGGCGGTCTTCATAGCGCCCGCGCACGTCGTTCCAGAAGTGTTCGGCGGCCTGTTCCACCCCCGGCAGCGAAAACACCTGGGTGTCCGCCGGCAGGTAGTCGAACAGGGTGGAGGTTTCTTCGAAGAACAGGGGCAGGTAGTACTCGATACCGGCGGGGATGATGCCGCTGGCCAGGTCCTGGAAGATCGCGCTGCGGCGGAAGTCGACGTCGAAGCGTTCGCGAAAGCGTGCCTTGAAGCGGGTCACTTCGTCCTTTTGCATGGGGAATTCGCGCGCAGGCAGCAGGCGCACGGAATCCACCTTGTCTATCGAGCGCTGGGTCTCGGGGTCGAAGGTACGCAGGGTCTCGATCTCGTCATCGAACAGGTCGATGCGGTAGGGCAGCTTGCTGCCCATGGGGAACAGGTCGATCAGTGCACCGCGCACGGCGAACTCGCCATGCTCATAGACCGTGTCGACGCAGCGGTAGCCGGTGGCTTCCAGCCGCGTGCGCATCTGCTCCACGTCGAGGGTCTGGCCCACGTCCAGCACCAGGCTGCTGCCCAGCAGAAAGCGCGTGGGTGCCAGGCGGTGCAGGGCAGTGGTCACCGGCACCACGAGGATGCCGTGGCTCAGCTCAGGCAAGCGGTAAAGGCTGGCGATGCGCTGGGAGATGATGTCCTGGTGCGGCGAGAACAGGTCGTAGGGCAGGGTTTCCCAATCGGGAAACGGCAGCACCGGCAGGTCGGGTGCGAAGAAACGCAGCTCCTGTTCCAGGCGGTCGGCGGCCTGGCTGTCGGCCGTCAATAACAGGGTGAAGCGGCCAGCGCTGCTGGCGGCCTCGGCGATGGCAAGGCTGAGGGCGGCACCGGGCAGGTTGCCCCAGGTTTGTTTGCCGGCCGTGGCCGACATTTGCGGTAGGCGCAGAACTGACACGGGAGATTGCACTCCAAGCGTTGCGGCAAAGAGACCGATTGTACCGGTGACGGTGCCGGCTGTCAGGCTCCAAAGGGCATGAATGCTGGCTTGGCTCACTGCGACAGGCGCTCATTGCCGGTTCTGTGTTGGGGCGTCATAATGTAGCCCCTTTTTTCTGTCCCTACATGTGGAAGGTTCCCGTGACTCAGAAGCCCGACCAGTGTCTTGGTGAGTGGATCGATCGTGAAGCCCTGGCTGAAGCGATGATCCCGCTTATCGGTCAGCTCTACCGCAACAACAATGTGGTGAGCTCGATTTATGGCCGCAGCCTGATCAACCGTTCGGTTATCTCGATCCTCAAGGCGCACCGCTTTGCGCGTCATCGCCAAACCGACGAAACCGAACTGTCCGTCCACGAGACATTCCCCCTGCTCAAAGCCATGAGCGAGCTGAAACTGGGCGCCGCTTCGGTCGACCTGGGCAAGCTGGCCAACAAGTTCAAGCAGGAAGGCAATGGCCGCACTGCCGAGCAGTTCGTCCGTGAAGAGCTGGCCGACGTGGTTGGCCAGCAGAACGCTTCGGCGCGCAAAGGCACTGACGTGGTGCTGTACGGCTTCGGCCGCATCGGCCGCCTGCTGGCGCGCATCCTGATCGAGAAGACCGGTGGTGGCGACGGCCTGCGCCTGCGCGCCATCGTTGTGCGCAAGGGCGCCGAAAACGACCTGGTCAAGCGTGCCAGCCTGCTGCGCCGTGACTCGGTACATGGCCCGTTCGATGGCACCATCACCATCGATGAAGCCAACAACACCATCACTGCCAACGGCAACCTGATCCAGGTTATCTACGCCAAGAACCCAAGCGAAGTCGACTATACCCAGTACGGTATCGAAAACGCGCTGATCGTCGACAACACCGGTGTATGGCGTGATGCCGACGGCCTGGGCCAGCACCTGGCCTGCCCGGGCGCTGCCCGCGTGATCCTCACCGCACCTGGCAAGGGCGCGCTGAAGAACATCGTGCATGGCATCAACCACGGCGATATCACGGCCGATGACAAGATCATCTCGGCAGCTTCCTGCACCACCAACGCCATCGTGCCGGTGCTCAAGGCCATCAACGACCAGTACGGCATCGTCAACGGCCACGTCGAAACCGTTCACTCGTTCACCAACGACCAGAACCTGATCGACAACTTCCACAAGGGCAGCCGCCGTGGCCGCGCCGCGCCGCTGAACATGGTCATCACCGAAACCGGTGCCGCCACCGCTGCTGCCAAGGCACTGCCAGTGCTCAAGGGCAAGCTGACCGGCAACGCCATCCGCGTGCCTACGCCGAACGTTTCGATGGCCATCCTCAACCTGAACCTGGAAAAGGCCACTACTCGCGACGAAATCAACGAGTACCTGCGCCAGACCGCAATGCACTCGGAGCTGCACAAGCAGATCGACTACGTTGCCTCGCAGGAAGTGGTTTCGACCGACTTCGTTGGCTCGCGCCACGCCGGTGTGGTGGACGCTGAAGCGACCATCGCCAATGACAACCGTGTTGTTCTGTACGTGTGGTACGACAACGAATTCGGTTACAGCTGCCAGGTGGTTCGCGTGATGGAAGACATGGCCGGTGTGAACCCGCCTGCATTCCCACGCTGATTCGCGGGTAAGGCAATGAAGAAACGGGAACCTTCGGGTTCCCGTTTTTTTTGCCTGCTTTTCATGTTGCTGCGGCCTTTGCAGGTGCGTACGCCCGGTAAATCACTTGGGCTCGGATGACGAGCGGCACTATTTCGAGGACAATGGCCGGCGCTATTGGCACCCCCTTTCGATGCCCGTGTCCGGCGCCCGGTGCGCATGCCCGTGCCGCCGTTCGGGTGACTCGGGCCGGGGGTGGCTGCGTCTCCCGAGCTACGCCCGCGTTTGCGCAGGCGGTGAAAGGCGAGTGAAAGCGCAAGCAGGGATGATTGCCGCCAGGGATCGGTAAAGCATATGTAGTGCGGGCGAAATTGGCCTACGACGCGACCAAGGGTTAATGTGCGCGGCGTTCACGCTTGATTAGACTGCACCCGAATTTTCTCATGGCGCCCCGGCGGCATGATCGCGTCCCGCGAGCGACCGTGGCTTGCGGGCCAGTTCTGAAGGAGTACGCATGGCTGTCTACAACTACGACGTAGTGGTGCTGGGTTCCGGCCCGGCCGGTGAAGGCGCGGCAATGAATGCCGCCAAAGCAGGGCGCAAGGTTGCGATGGTCGATGACCGTCGCCAGGTCGGTGGTAACTGCACCCACCTGGGCACCATCCCGTCCAAGGCACTGCGTCACTCGGTGCGGCAGATCATGCAGTTCAACACCAACCCCATGTTCCGTGCCATTGGCGAGCCGCGTTGGTTTTCGTTCCCGGACGTGCTGAAAAGCGCCGAGAAGGTCATCGCCAAGCAGGTGGCTTCGCGCACGGGCTACTACGCCCGCAACCGGGTTGACGTGTTCGTCGGTACTGGCAGTTTTGCCGACGAGCAGACCGTGGAAGTGGTGTGCTCGAACGGCGTGGTGGAAAAGCTCAATGCCAAGCACATCATCATCGCGACCGGTTCACGCCCCTACCGCCCGGCCGACATCGACTTCCACCACCCGCGCGTCTACGACAGCGATACTATCCTCAGCCTCAGCCACACCCCTCGCAAGCTGATCGTTTACGGCGCCGGCGTTATCGGTTGCGAATATGCTTCGATCTTCAGTGGCCTGGGTGTGCTGGTAGAGCTGGTGGACAACCGCGGCCAGTTGCTGAGCTTCCTCGACTCGGAAATTTCCCAGGCGCTGAGCTACCACTTCAGCAACAACAACATCACCGTGCGCCACAACGAAGATTATGAGCGCGTCGAAGGCCTGGACAACGGTGTGATCCTGCACCTGAAGTCGGGCAAGAAGATCAAGGCCGACGCCTTGCTGTGGTGCAACGGCCGTACCGGCAACACCGACAAGCTGGGCCTGGAGAACATTGGCATCAAGGTCAACAGCCGGGGCCAGATCGAGGTCGACGAGGCGTATCGTACCAGCGTGCCGAACATCTACGGCGCCGGTGACGTGATCGGCTGGCCAAGCTTGGCCAGTGCCGCCCATGACCAGGGCCGCTCGGCCGCTGGCAGCATCGTGGACAACGGCAGCTGGCGTTTCGTCAATGACGTGCCGACCGGCATCTACACCATTCCGGAAATCAGCTCGATCGGCAAGAACGAGCAGGAGCTGACCCAGGCCAAGGTGCCGTACGAAGTGGGCAAGGCGTTCTTCAAGAGCATGGCGCGGGCGCAGATTGCCGGCGAGCCGCAAGGCATGCTGAAGATCCTGTTCCACCGCGAAACCCTGGAAATCCTGGGTGTTCACTGCTTCGGCTACCAGGCCTCGGAGATTGTCCACATCGGCCAGGCGATCATGAACCAGCCAGGTGAGCAGAACAACCTGAAGTATTTCGTCAACACCACGTTCAACTACCCGACCATGGCCGAAGCCTACCGGGTAGCTGCCTACGACGGCCTGAACCGGCTTTTTTGAGCGGCTCCGACCGGTGGCCTGAGCCGGTCGGAGAGACCGATTTCAACCCTGCCCGAGGGTGGTCTTGGCCAAACCGGGAAAGTCTGTAATCAGGCTGTCCACGCCAAAGTCAGCCAGCCGGCGCATCAGTGCCGGCTCGTTGACCGTCCACACCGACACGTGCAAACCCTGGGCCTGTGCTTTGAGCAGGCGTTCAGGGGTGCATAGCGTCCAGTTCAGGGCCAGCAAGTCGCAGCCGTAGTTCTGGGCGACCTTCAACGGGTCGAGCCACGCGTACTCCGCCACCAGCCCACGTTTCACATCTGGCACCAGCTCCTGGGCTGCACCCAGTACTTCGCGCGAGCTGGAGGTGATGGTGACCTTGTCCAGCAAGTTGTACTGCTGGGCCAGCTCGCGGATGGCCAGAACGGTGGTGGCAGCGCGCGTGCGCGAGGCGCTTTTCACTTCCAGTTGCCAGTGCTCGAACGGGCATTTCTGGAACAGCTCTTCCAGCGTGGGGATCGGGCAGGGCTGCACGTGGCCTGGTCCACCCTTGCGGGCATCGACCTTGACCAGGTCGGCGGCCGGGTGTTCGACCACCTTGCCGCGCCGGCCGGTGGTGCGCTTGAGGGTGGCGTCGTGGATCACCATCAGCTGGTTGTCGGCTGACAGGTGCAGGTCCAGTTCGCAGCGGGTCACGCCATGAGCCAGGCACTGCTGGAAGCTGGTCAGGGTATTTTCGGGTGCTTCGCCCTTGGCGCCGCGATGGCCGTAGATCAGGGTCACGTTCGTTCCTTCAGATCAGAGAAAACAGGTTCAGGATGCAGGGCTGTTCTGTTCCAGTTGCTGGCGCCGTTGCTGCTGTTGGCGCTGCAGGATGTAACGGGCCAGCAGTTGCCGTTGGGCGTCGGTCATGTCGATGAACTCGGTGCCGACGTCGTAACCGCCCCCGGTGCGCTGGTCGCAGTGGGTGACTTTACCGCGCAGCAGCAAGCCGTGGGCACGAGGCATCAGCACCATTTTCACCTTGACCCGGGTGCCGGGGGCAAGCGGGTTGTGCTGGGTGAATTCGATACCGCCTTCGGAAATGACCACTGGCTGGGGTTGCCCCACTTCGCCGAGCAGGGTCTGGGCGACCACTGCACTGAGCAGGTCGAGGCGTTTGTTCTGCGCGCGCAGGAAGGCGGCCAGGGTGCGGTCCTTGTCGCTCAGCTGGCGCAGCAGGTGCTGCGCCTCGAAGTCTGACAGGTGCAGCTCGCTGAGCAGGTTGAACAGTGGGGAATCATCTTGCAATACATCTGGGTCAAGGGCTTCGGCCGCGCTTAGGGGGCTTATTTGAAGTGCGATCCGATCGTCGATGCGGTAGTATTCGCGGCGATCTTCTTCGTCTAATGTCGTCATGGCGAACCCAAGGTAGCGGCGGTGGTCCGAGTGTAAAGCCGCCGTAGGCGCCTCGCCACAAGGACGTTCCCTTTCATCCGAACAAGCCCCGACATGTTCAGACCTCTTTTCGCATTTATCGGTACGCGTTATACCCGTGCCAAACGTCGCAATCACTTCGTCTCGTTCATTTCCCTGACCTCGATGATCGGCCTCGCCCTGGGCGTGGTGGTGATGATCGTGGTGCTGTCGGTGATGAACGGTTTCGACCACGAGATGCGTACCCGCGTGCTGGGCATGATCCCGCATGCCACGCTGGAGAGCGGCCAACCCATTGCCGATTGGCAGGCCCTTGCCCAACAAGTAAAGCAGAATCCGCAGGTGGTGGCGGTTGCGCCGTTCACCCAGATGCAAGGCCTGCTGACCCACGATGGCAAGGTGCAGAAAGCGCTGCTCAATGGCATCGACCCGGCCCGCGAGCGCGAGGTGTCGATCATCGACAACTTTGTCTTGCAGGGGCGCCTGGACCAGTTGGCGCCGGGCGAGTGGGGGATCATGATCGGTGACAAGGCGGCGGCCAAGCTGGGTGTGGCCATTGGCGACAAGCTCACCTTCGTCGCCCCCGAGGTCAGCGTGACCCCGGCCGGCATGTTCCCGCGCATGAAGCGCTTCACCGTGGTCGGCACCTTCCACGTTGGCGCGGGCGAGATCGACGGCTACTTGGGCTTGACCAACATCAGCGACCTGTCGCGCCTGCACCGCTGGAAGCCCGACCAGGTGCAGGGCCTGCGCCTGAAATTCGACGACCTGTTCCAGGCGCCGCGGGTAGCCTGGAGCATTGCCCAGCAGTTGGGTGACCAGGCGTTCTACAGCCGTGACTGGACCCGTACCCACGGTAACCTGTACCAGGCGATCCGCATGGAAAAAGCCATGATCGGCCTGCTGTTGCTGCTGATCGTGGCGGTGGCCGCGTTCAACATCATTTCCACGCTGGTGATGGTGGTCAACGACAAGCGTGGCGACATCGCCATCTTGCGCACCCTCGGCGCGACGCCCGGGCAAATCATGCTCATCTTCATGGTCCAGGGCACGGTGATCGGGGTGATCGGTACCCTGATCGGCGCCGTGGTCGGCATTCTTGCCGCACTGAATGTCAGTGCCGCCATCGCCGGCATCGAGAAACTGATCGGGCACAAGTTCCTCAATGCCGACGTGTATTTCATCGATTACCTGCCGTCGCAGATCCAGGCCCAGGACGTGTACATGGTCTGTGGCGCGGCGCTGGTCCTGAGTTTCTTCGCCACCTTGTACCCGGCCTGGCGTGCGGCCCGCACCCAGCCTGCCGAGGCGCTACGTTATGAGTGAGTCGCGCATGAGTGATAAAGCCGTTCTGAGTTGCCGCAACCTGGGCAAGTCCTACGACGAGGGCCCGGAGTCGGTACAGGTGCTGTCCGGCCTCAACCTGGAGCTGCACGCCGGTGAGCGCATTGCCATCGTCGGCAGCTCGGGCTCTGGCAAGAGCACCTTGCTGAACCTGTTGGGCGGCCTTGACAGGCCCACCCAGGGCAGCGTCTGGCTGGCGGGCGAAGAGCTGTCGGCGCTGGGTGAGCGTGCCCGTGGCCTGCTGCGCAACCGTGAATTGGGCTTCGTCTACCAGTTTCACCACTTGCTGCCGGAATTCACCGCCATCGAAAACGTGTGCATGCCATTGCTGATCGGCCGCACGCCCATCCCCGAGGCCCGTGAGCGGGCCGAAGCACTGCTCAAGCGCGTAGGCCTGGGCCACCGCCTCAACCACAAGCCGGCCGAGCTGTCGGGTGGCGAGCGCCAGCGTGTGGCCATTGCCCGGGCCCTGGTCAACCGCCCTGGCCTGGTGATGCTCGACGAGCCTACCGGCAACCTCGACCACCATACTGCCCAGGGCATTCAGGAGTTGATGCAGGAGCTGTCCAGTGCTTCGCGCACAGCGTTCCTGGTGGTAACGCACGACCTCAGCCTGGCGCGCCAGATGGACCGTGTATTGAAGCTCGACGACGGCCACCTGGTGGCAATCTGAGCGACTGTACGGGGCAACAGGCGTTGCCCCGTTTTCCTGTTTTCATTGGGTGATTTCGTACATGTTCAGACCCTTGCCCATTTTCATCGGCGCGCGCTACACCCGAGCCAAGCGCCGCAACCACTTCATCTCGTTCATCTCCATGACCTCGATGATCGGCCTGTCGCTGGGCGTGCTGGCGATGATCGTGGTGCTGTCGGTGATGAACGGCTTCCAGCGCGAAATGAGCTCGCGCATCCTGGGCCTGGTGCCGCATGCCGCCATCCTCGGGGTGCAGCCACTGGACGACTGGCACAAGGTTGCCGATGCGGCGCTGCAGAACCCGGCAGTGATGGCCGCCGCGCCCATTACCGAAATGGAAGGCATGCTCTCGTACAAGGGCGCGATGCAGCCGATTCAGGTGAGCGGTATCGACCCGGCCGAGGAGAGCAAGGTCTCCATCGTCGGCCAGCACATCGTCCAGGGCCGCTTGCAGGACCTGCAGCCCGGTGAGTTCGGCGTGGTCATCGGTGAGCTCACGGCCCGCCGTTTCCGCCTGAATACCGGCGACAAGCTGACCTTGATCGTGCCGGAAATCAGCAAGGAGCCGGGTGGTATCACCCCGCGCATGCAGCGCCTGACCGTGGTCGGCATTTTCAAGGTTGGCGCCGAACTGGATGGCTCGCAGGCCTATATCCATATGGCCGATGCTGGCCAGATGCAGCGCTGGGCGCCGGGCCAGGTGCAAGGCGTGCGCCTGAAGCTGCACGACCTGTACGCCGCGCCGCAGGTGTCCAAGGCCATCGCCGCCGGGCTGGGCGATGCCTACCGTGCCGATGACTGGTCGCACACCCAGGGCAGCCTGTTCAGTGCGATGAAGATGGAAAAGACCATGATCGGCCTGTTGCTGATGATGATCATTGCAGTGGCGGCGTTCAACATCATCGCCACCCTGGTGATGGTGGTGAACGACAAAGGCCCGGACATCGCCATTTTGCGCACCCTGGGCGCCACGCCAGCGCAGATCATGGGTACGTTCATGGTCCAGGGCAGCCTGATCGGTATTGTCGGCACCCTGATTGGCGGGGTGCTGGGCGTGATTGCCGCGCTGAACGTCAGCCAGATCGTCGGCTGGCTGGAGCGGGTGAGCGGGCAGCACATCTTCACCTCGGATGTGTACTTCGTCAGCAGTTTGCCGTCGCAGCTGGAGGGGAGCGATGTGCTGATGATCTGCACCGCCGGGCTGGTGATGAGCTTCTTGGCAACCATCTACCCGGCCTACCGGGCTTCGCAGGTGCAGCCGGCGATTGGCCTGGCCGTTTGAGCCACAGCGAAAGGCTTGCGCAGCGGGCTGCAAGGCAGCCTGTTTCAACGGCCTTACGTGAATTCGATCACGAAGCGCGTCCACCCCTGCGCGCACTCCGCGCGAATGCAGCCGCCATGGGCCTGCACGATCGACCGGGTAATCGCCAGCCCCAGGCCGGCATGCTCGCTACTGCCCTCGCGCCGTGCCGGGTCTACCCGGTAGAAGCGGTCGAACAGCCGTGGCAGGGCCGCGGGCTCGATGGCCACGCCGGTATTGGCCACGCTGATGCTGGGCCCCGCTGCCAGGGCCACCCGTATCTGCCCGCCTGCCGGGGTAAAGCGCAGGGCGTTATCCAGCAGGTTGGACAGGGCCCGGCGCAGCATGTGCCGGTCGCCGTGCAGCATGGCCTCACCTTCGCGCAGCATCTGCACGTCGCCGTCTTCGGCCAGCGGTGCGTAGTATTCCAGCAGCGCATCCACTTCCTCATGCAGTGCCAGTGGCGCTTGCCCAGGCACCAGCAGCCCATGGTCGGCCTTGGCGAGGAACAGCATGTCATTGATCATCTGCGCCATCCATTGCAGCTCCTCCAGGTTGCCATGCAGGGCCTCGCGGTATTCTTCCAGGCTGCGCGGGCGGGTGAGGGTGACCTGGGTGTGGGTCAGCAGGTTGGACAGCGGTGTGCGAAGCTCGTGGGCGATGTCGGCGGAGAATGCCGACAGGCGCTGGAACGCATCGTCCAGGCGCTGCAGCATGGCGTTCATGGTGCTGGCCAGCTCGGCCAGTTCTTCGGGCATCTGGGCCACTGGCAGGCGGGTGGTGAGCGAGCGAGCCGACACCCCAGCGGCCACCTGGCCCATTTGCCGCAACGGCCGCAGACCGCTGCGGGCCGCCCAGGCGCCCAGCAGCGCGGTGGCCAGCGCCGACAGGCCGACGGTCAGCCAGATCAGGCGCTGCATGCCTTGCAGGAAATGCTGGTGGTGCGTGATATCAAGGTACAACACCAGATGTGGCGATGCGTTGCTGCCCGGCGCCAAGGGCGCGGTCAGGCTGCGGTAGTCCGCCCCTTGGGCATGCTGGGTGCCCAGCCCGGTCGGCAGCACTGCCGGCGGCAGGCCGCTGCGGCTGGCGAACCAGGGCGTGCCGTCGGCGCCGCTGATGCGCAAGGCCAGGTCGGCTTGATGGCTCAGCGCTTCGCGCAGGGTGGGCAGGCGCGCCTTCAGCGCTTCGGCGTTATGGATGCCGGCCAGTTGCGTGCGCAGCAGCGACAGCCGTGAGGCGAGTAGTTGTTGATCCAGTTCGATGAAGTGCTGCTCACTGGCCCGGTTGAACAACAGGCCGGCGCCCAGCGAAACCGCGGCGGTGCAGGCGGCGAACAGCAGCGCCAGGCGGCTACCGAGGGATACCCGGCGCATCACGCTGGCCGCTCTTCGAGTACATAGCCCATGCCGCGCACGGTGTGGATCAGCTTGTTGGGGTGCGGGTCGTCGATTTTCAGGCGCAGGCGGCGGATTGCCACTTCGATCACATTGGTGTCGCTGTCGAAGTTCATGTCCCACACCTGTGAGGCAATCAGCGACTTGGGCAGCACCTCGCCCTGCCGGCGCAACAACAGTTCCAGCAGGGAAAATTCCTTGGCGGTCAGGTCGATGCGGCTGCCTGCGCGTTCGGCGCGGCGGCGGATCAGGTCCAGGCGCAGGTCGGCCAGGCTCAGGGTGGTGTCCTGGCTCGGGCTGGCGCCACGGCGCAGCAGGCTGCGCACCCGCGCCAGCAGTTCGGAAAAGGCGAACGGTTTGACCAGGTAATCGTCTGCGCCCAGCTCCAGGCCATGTACCCGGTCCTCGACGGCATCGCGCGCGGTCAGGAACAGCACAGGCGTATCCCGACCGGCCTGGCGCACGGCCTGCAGGATCTGCCAACCGTCGCGACCGGGCAGCATCACATCCAGGATCAGCAGGTCGTGGTCGCCGCTCAGGGCAAGGAACTGGCCGGTTTCCCCGTCGCTGGCCAGTTCGGTGGCGAAGCCGGCCTCGTTCAAGCCCTGGCGCAAGTACTGGCCGGTACGGGCCTGGTCTTCGACGATCAGCAGTTTCATAGAGGTACCAAGGTTTCAGCTGGCTTGCGGTGGCGCTGGAAACGGGCGCGCCCCGTGCGTAAGCCGCAGGGGTGGCTGAAATGATACGTGACGATGTGTCTGCATGCCCAACCTGACAAAGTTGTAATCTTGCTGTCAGCCAGTTGCCAGTCACCGGTGACTAATGTGGCTGCACCCGTCGTGTATTCCCGGAGTCATCATGAAACGCCTGTTCCTCGCCGCCACCCTTGCCATGGCCAGCCTGCCGGCCCTAGCCGGCCAGGCCGGCACCTTTGCCTTCGGCGAGCCAGCCCCGGCGGCCAAGGCCACCCGCACTGTAGAGGTGGTACTCAAGGACATCGCCTTCGAGCCCAAGCGCCTGCAGGTAAAAGCTGGCGAAACCGTACGCTTCGTGCTCGTGAATGAAGGCAAGCTGCCACACGAATTCAACCTGGGCGACAAGGCCATGCACGCCGAACACCAGAAGGAAATGCTTGCCATGCAAGGCAAGCTGTTCAATGAGGGCATGAACCACCAGGGCATGGACCATGGCCAGGCGATGGCCCCTGGGCAAATGATGGGCCATGAACAGATGAGCGATCACGGCGGTGGGCACGCGCACGGCGGCGGCAACACGGTGTTGGTGATGCCTGGCCAGCGCGCCGAACTGACCTGGACCTTCCGCAAGTCGGCGCCTATCGAGTTCGCCTGTAATGTGCCGGGGCACTACCAGGCCGGTATGGTCGGGGCACTGACCATCGAGTGACGGGGCCTGCAAGGCGGGGTGCAAAACCGGTAGACTAGGGGCAATTCCGAACCTCCAGGTCAGTTTACATGCATCCCGCTGCCGAACACTCCCCGCTGGGCAAAGCCAGCGAATACGTCGCTACCTACTCCCCGGAGCAACTGTTCCCGATCCCGCGTACGGCCAAGTGGGCCGAGCTGGGTGTTACCGCCCAGACCTTGCCGTGGCACGGTGTGGATTACTGGAACTGCTTTGAGCTGAGCTGGCTGCTGCCTTCTGGCAAGCCTGTGGTGGCGATTGGTGAGTTCGCCATTCCGGCCGATTCGCCCAACATCATCGAGTCCAAGTCGTTCAAGCTGTACCTCAACTCGCTGAACCAGACAGTCTTCGCCACCCTCGACGAGCTGCAGGCATGCCTGGCGAAGGACCTGTCGGCGGCAGCGGGCAAGCCGGTTGGGGTGAAGGTGCGCACGTTGGCAGAGGTCGAGGCCCAGGGGGTGGTGGCGTTGCCCGGTCTGTGCATCGATGCGTTGGACGTTGCCATCAGCAACTACGCACAGCCGCAGCCAGAGCTGTTGCGCTGCTGCCCTGAGCGGGTGGTTGAAGAAACCGTACACAGCCACCTGCTCAAGTCCAACTGCCCGGTTACCGGGCAGCCGGATTGGGGTAGCGTGGTCGTCGAGTACAAGGGCAGGGCGCTGGACCACGCCAGCTTGCTGACCTACCTGATCAGCTTCCGCCAGCATGCCGACTTCCACGAGCAGTGTGTGGAGCGTATCTACCTGGACTTGAAGCACTTGCTGCAGCCGGAGCACCTGACCGTGTATGCACGGTATGTGCGCCGCGGGGGGCTGGATATCAACCCGTACCGCAGCACCGGTGCTATCAGCCCGGATAACCAGCGGCTGGTTCGCCAGTAAGGGCTGGGAACGCAGGAGGGGTGCAATGCACCCCTTCGTGGTGTCAGATCCCCATGCTGTGCAACGAGTTGGCAATGCTGCGCAGGGTGGCGGTAAGGTCGGGGTGTTCGGCCTCGAAGCGCTCGATCGCCAGGTTCACGCCATCCACCAGGTTGTTGTCCGGGGTGGCTTCCTCCAGTTTCAGCTGTGCCTCGATCTGGCGCGCTTCTTCGTGCAGTGCGGCCAGCTCTTCTTCCGAAAGCGGTACGTTACGGTCCAGTTGCTCGCGCAAGGTGTTCAGGCGCTCTTGCAATTCGCGGGCAGGCATTGGCTTTTCTCCATCAATGGCTTGGCTAGCCATGGACCTCAGCGAAGCGGCAAAGGTTCTGGCCTGCTTTCAGCGTAATCCACCTGCCGCTGCTTTGCATGATCCGCGTCAACATGGCTGTATCAGGGTTTTTCACCTTTGGCACGGCGCCGGGCGATGTCCTGCAGGCAGGTATCCAGCGCTTCCAGGTGGTCGATCACCGAGTGCACGCCCAGGCTGAACAACGCCAGGGTCGCCTTGCCGCGCGCCAGGTCCTGCTCCGCAGGGGGTAGCGCTTGCCATTGGGCGGAACCGGGTTCGCACAGTGGGCTGCAGGCAGCCAGGCCGATCGTCCACAGCCCGGCGTTGAGCCCCGCCTGCAGCAACCGCGGGTCGCCGCTGACCAGTACACAGCCTGCCAGGCGTTGGCTGCCCAGCTGCATCAGTGCTTGCCAGCAGGCATTGGGTGCTGGCAAGCCCGGGTCGGTCACCGTAAGCCCCGGGAGCCAGTCAGGCAGCACCTGGGCCATGCGCTGGCTCGGCGGGTCGGCCAGCTCATCCAGCCAGATACAGGGGACGTGGCGCTGATGCAGGTTGGCGAGGATGGCCAGCGCGCCGGGGGCCGGTGCGGGTGCGCCTTTGGCACTCTGTACCAGGCAACCGCGCAGGCCGAACAGCACAGCGGTGAGGGCGGGTGTAGCGTGCATGGCGGCGTCCCCAAATACGCCGCAGGCTATTGGCTGATTGTTACCGCCCTGTGACAGCGGGGGCTGGTGCAACAGTTGTTCACAAAATATTGAGCAAAAATGTGTAAAGCTGTCTAACAGCCCGTAAGCCTCTATACTGCCGCCTTAACGCCACGCGACCCGTGCGCTGGCGGTCGAGAAACCCGATGGAGAGACATCTATGCGTAGGATCGGTGCCAGTGTGATCGATCGAGTCACCCAGGCCTGTGTCTGTGCCGGCATGCTGCTGGCGCCCGTGGCCGCCACCCAGGCGGCCACCGAGGAAGATCCCTGGGAAGCGGTCAACCGCCCGATCTTCCGTTTCAACGATACGGTCGACACCTATGCCCTCAAGCCGTTGGCCAAGGGCTATGAGGCCGTTACCCCGCAGTTTCTCGAAGACGGTATCCACAACATCTTCCGTAACCTGGGCGATGTGACCAACCTGGCCAACAACATCCTCCAGCTCAAGCCCCACGCAGCCGGCGTGGACACTGCGCGGCTGATCGTCAACACCACCTTTGGCCTGGGTGGGTTTTTCGATGTGGGCACCAAGATGGGCCTGCAGCGCAGCGACGAAGACTTCGGCCAAACCCTGGGCTACTGGGGCGTGCCGAGTGGCCCGTATGTGGTCATCCCGCTGCTGGGCCCGAGCACCGTGCGTGATGGCGTGGCCAGGTACCCGGACACCTATACCAAGCCTTACCGATACATAGACCACGTGCCGACCCGCAACTCGATCTTCGCCCTGGACGTGATCGACACCCGCGCCAGCCTGTTGTCGGCCGAGAAGCTGATCCAAGGCGACAAGTACATCTTCATTCGTAATGCCTACTTGCAGAACCGCGAGTTCAAGGTCAAGGATGGCGAAGTCGAAGACGACTTCTGACCGTTCATGCTGTGCAGGGGCGCCCGGGCTACGCCGCCCCTGCCGGCTTCGGGCGCCGCTTCAATGCATTGCCAGTATCCTCAAGCCGAACTTCTGCTGCCCGCCTGGCTGGTCGGCGATCCACACCACCTCGGTGCTGGCGTGCAGCCCCTTCAAGGCCGGGTGGTCGGAGTCGATCCGCACTTCGAGCTGCTGACCTACCTGAAAATGCTCTGGCGCCTGCACCTGCATGCCGCCGCTGGACAGGTCCAGGCAGCGCGCGGCGATGACCTGGCCTTCGTGCAACAAGCTCACTTCGGCGTCGATGCGCATGCGGATGAAATCGCGTTTCTCGCTGTGGCTGGAGGGCGTGTGGGGCATGCTGCATCCTTCCCATCGGGTTGCGCTGGTCGACTTTCTTATAACTCCCGGCGATTTGCCCTGTAAAGAGCGATGAGGTCGACCCACGCATGCTTGAAACCCCTGGCGGATGGGAGTACCGTCTGCGCCTTACAAGGTTGCTCTCACAGTTGCCGACAGTTGCCGGGCAGGTGTTCTTGTCCTACAACTCAAGTAGAGTATGACCACAAAGAATTCCCGTAGCTGGCCGTCTGCCTTGCCGACACCGCTGCACCAACCTAAATCGGCGCCGTTCGCCCACATGCAGAATACCAGTGCAACGCTGCTGATCATCGATGACGACGACGTGGTCCGTGCGAGCCTCGCCGCGTATCTTGAAGACAGTGGTTTCAGCGTGCTCCAGGCCGGTAATGGCCAGCAGGGGCTTCAGGTCTTCGAAGAGCACCAGCCCGACCTCGTGATCTGCGACCTGCGCATGCCGCAGATGGGCGGGCTCGAACTGATCCGCCAGGTCAGCGAGCGTGCGCCGCAGGTGCCGGTGATCGTGGTGTCCGGTGCCGGCGTCATGAGTGATGCGGTGGAGGCGCTGCGCCTGGGGGCTGCCGACTATCTGATCAAGCCGCTGGAAGACCTGGCCGTACTGGAGCACTCGGTGCGCCGCGCCCTCGACCGCTCGCGCCTGGTGCTGGAAAACCAGCGCTACCGCGACAAGCTCGAAGCCGCCAACCGCGAACTGGAGGCCAGCCTGCACCTGCTGCAGGAAGACCAGACCGCCGGCCGCCAGGTGCAGATGAACATGCTGCCGGAAAGCCCGTGGGGTGCCGGCGAGTTCGCCTTCGAGCATCAGATCATCCCGTCGCTGTACCTGTCGGGTGATTTCGTCGACTACTTCCGCGTCGATGACCGGCGGATCGCCTTTTACCTTGCCGATGTTTCAGGGCATGGCGCGTCGTCGGCCTTTGTCACCGTGCTGTTGAAATTCATGACCACACGCCTCATGTTCGAACTCAAGCGCAACAAGATGCGTGAGTTCAAGCCATCGGAAGTGCTCAGCCACATCAACCGCGGCCTGATCAACAGCAAGCTGGGCAAGCACGTGACCATGGTAGGTGGCGTGATAGACGAGGATTCGGGCCTGCTGACCTACGCCGTTGGCGGCCACTTGCCGCTGCCGGTGCTGTACACCCCAGGCAATGCCCGCTACCTGGAAGGCCGTGGCCTGCCGGTGGGGCTGTTTGACGAGGCCACTTACCAGGACCTGGTCGTGGAGCTGCCGCCACAATTCAGCATCAGCCTCATGTCCGATGGCATTCTGGACCTTTTGCCGGGTGATACGCTCAAAGATAAAGAAGCCGCCTTGCCGGAGATCGTCAAGGCAGCAGGTGGTAGCCTGGATGGGCTGCGTCAACGTTTTGGATTGGCTACGCTTGGGGAGATGCCGGATGATATCGCCCTATTGGTGTTAAGCAGGAACCTTCAATGAGTACCGGTAGAATCCAGTTCGCCGAGCAGAGCGGTACCTTTGTACTGAAATTTGTCGGTGAAGTGCGCCTGACCTTGTGTTCGGCGCTGGATGCAACGATCGAGAAGATTTTCACGGCGCTGAACTTCTCGGCCATTGTCATCGACCTGACCGAAACCGAGAGCATCGACAGCACCACCTTGGGCCTGCTGGCCAAGCTGTCGATCCTGTCGCGCCAGAAGGTAGGCCGGCTGCCGACGGTGGTGACCACCAATCCGGACATCTCCCGGCTGCTGCAATCGATGGGCTTCGATCAGGTGTTCAATATCGTCGATCGGCCAATTCCCTGCCCCGAGTGCCTGACCGACCTGCCGTCGCAGGACCAGAACGAAGACGTGGTGCGTTCCAAGGTGCTAGAGGCGCACAAGATCCTCATGGGCCTGAATGACTCCAACCGCGAAGCGTTCCATGACCTGGTGAATGCGCTGGAGCGCAGCTAGGCACTGTGCCTTGGGGGGCGTGCGCGATTGTAGCGGCGCCACTTCGCAAGAGCCTGGCCCACGCGCTGGCCACGCTGCCTGGCTACGGGCCCCCGATAAACTCGGTTGCCTGCGCGCCACCCGCATCTAGCTGATACACGCGTACCGGCCGCCCCTGCCGATCAAAAAACACCTGCCCCAGCCCCGCGCCGTTCCACAGCCGTTCCCCGGCCTTGCTGTGGCTGGGCGTGCGTGGCACGACCTCCATTTCCCGGCGTTTGGTAAACCAGTTAAGCGGCGAGCGCGGCGAGTACAGCCAGCGGTTGAGGCGGTCCAGCACGTCCAGCAGGCGCCGGGGGAACTCGTTCTTGATGCCGCTGCTGGTCACTTGCCACAAGTGCGGGCTGCGTTGGCGGTGGCGAATCAGCACTTCGTAGACGAACGAATAGTGCACATCGCCCGACAGCACCACGTAGTGCCCGGGTGTGCGCGAGTGGCGGAATATGTTGAGGATGACCTGCGCCGCCCCGCGGTGGGCCATCCAGTTTTCGGCGTCGACCAGCAAGGGGTAGCCCAGCCAGCTGAAGACCTTCTGCACCGTCTCGATCAGTTTCACGCCGAAAATCGGCGCCGGTGAAACGATGACTGCCGATGGGTGATCGAGCAGCGCCTGCTGCAGTTCACTCAACGCTTCCCAGTCCAGCAGGCCGGATGGCCTGGCCAGGTTGCTTTCGCTACGCCAGCGGCGGGTACGGGTGTCCAGCACCAGCAAGGGCGGCTCGGTAGGCAGGCTGAACTGCCAGCCCTGAAAGCGCAGCAGCTCACCGATCACTGCGTCCTGGTTGTCGCCGGTCAGTGCCTGGCACTGGCCGAGCAGCGGCTTGCAGGTGTCCGGGGCATTGCCCCAGGCCTGGCACAACAGGTAGCCGAGCAGGGCATTGCCGATGATCCGTCGTGAAAACGGGTGGCCGTAGGCGGTCTGCTCCCATTGTGCCGACAGGTTCCAGTCGTCGGTGATGTCGTGGGCGTCTCAGTCGGAAGCCTGAGGAGTATGGACAGCAACTGGAAGCTAGAAAATGCAGCGTTTCCGTCGAAATCACAGCTAGTCCATATGGACTAGCTCAAATATGGACATTTTTTACAGAATTGTCCATAGGG